>JADZDZ010000001.1 GCA_020850785.1 Candidatus Sumerlaeota bacterium
AGATTGTGCGGACATTCAGGCGGCCATCCCCTTCGTGCATTTGGAGTTGCAGGAGCGTGGCGCGGAGGTGACCACGCGGGCAAGCCCTGTGCGCTTTCCACTTGCCGGGAATCGCCTTGGGCCAAAGTATCGCCAGCGGGACAATGAGCACGACTCACGAAGAATTCAACGTGGAGCTTCAGGATCCGACAGCCAGTGGCGGCGTGCGGGAAATCGCATGGCCGTTGGACCACCCGCGCGCGGTCAACGACGTGCTGGCGTTGATGGATTCAACGTGGCTGAGCGAGCGAACCTTCGCGCGCCCCACGCACTACGACATCGCGGTCAGCGTTGTCTGCAACATCAAGTGCCCGTTTTGCCCGCGGCAGACGTTTGGGCCGGAAATCAAGTCCGGCTTCATGAAGGAGGAACACTTCACGCCCGTCGCGCCGCACCTTCAGGTGAGCCAGCGCACCGGCCTGTACGGCCTTGGGGAGCCGTTCCTGAACAAGAAGTTTTTCGACTTCCTCGCCGCGGCGAAGGCACAGGGTTCCTACTGCATGACCTCCAGCCACGGCATGTCGCTCACCAGCGAGCGCATCGACCAGATTCTGGATTCGGGACTCGATGAATTGTGCGTGTCCATGGACGGCGCGAATGCGCGCACGTTTGGTTTCCTGCGCAACGGTGCCGATTTCGACACGGTGGTTGCGAACGTGACGGAGCTCCTTCGGCGCCGCAATGAACGGAAGGCGTCGCGCCCGCGCGTTCATATCGCCTGCGCGATCAGCAAGTACAACGTGTGGCAACTGACGGCGATGGTGAAGCTGGCGAAGCGAATGGGAGCGGACAAGCTGGCGTTCAGCAACCTGGTCCTCGATTTTGAGGAGCACGCCCATGCCTCCATTGTTGGCACGCGCGTGTTCCGCTTCAACCTTGATCGTGCGATGAAGGCGGCGAAGCGAGTCGGCCTTGAGTGCGTCTACTTTTTCCAGATGCCCTTTCCCAATGAAGCAAAGGTGGCGCCGGTTCCGCGCCCGAACACGCGCTATGGCTGTCCTTCCGCGTGGCGGCAGATCATCGTCGAGCGCGATGGAAACCTGAAGCCGTGCTGTTACCTTGACGTGTCGCTCGGCAACAGCATGGCGGCGCCGATGACGGAGCAGTTCAACTCCGCATCCGCGGTGGCGCTGCGGCGCTCCTTCACGAAGGGGGAGTATGGCGAGAAGTGCCGCGGCTGCGGCCAGTTCATGGAAATCAGCGATGAGGAAACGCGCAGGATTCTGGCGGAAGCGCGTGACAAGATCGAGAAGGGAAATTTTTCGGATGCCGTGCGCGTACAACTGCGCCACGTGCTGGAACACTACGAGGAACTGTTCCGCGAAAGCTGCGGGGTTGCTGCGGCAATAACAAGAACGGCCTAAATCTGCGGGCCGATGCCCTTCATTGCGGAGGGCCGTTCGCCGGGAACGTACTCCTTCCGTCCGATGCCGGGAATGTGGCCTTCCTTGTAGAGCTGCTTGCGGGCGGCCTTGGCTTCTTCCTTCGTTGCGTACTTGATGGCGGTTCCGCGCAGGAATGTTTCGCCCCATTCGCCCTGCTCCGGCGAGGGGAAGGGAGTCATTTCGTCGCGCTTGAATCCTGTGATGTCATTCTCCAACTGCGTCACGTTGATCACCGCATCCGCACCGAGCTTGCGCGCGCGCTTCTGCAAATCCTGAAGCTGCAGGCGGCGCGTGTCCGGCGTGGCGTTGAACGCTTCGAAGCTGTTGATGTAGGCGAGCATGACGTAGGGTTGCGTGACGTCGTTGGCGTACAGCTTCACGTCCTGGGTGGCGGGCGTCTTCGGATATTTTTTGTCCGTCAGGCGATAGACGTGGTGATTCGCGCAGGAGGCGAACGTCCCGACGAGGATGGACAGCGTGGCGATGCGGAGAATTCTCTGAAGCATTCCGTGGTCTCGAATCATTGCGCGATAAGCCTTTTCACTCCGGCAAGGACCTTTTGGGCGCAATCGTGAAGGTCGCCATTGGTTTCGACTTCCACCACGCGGTCGCGCACCGGCTCAAGGATGCGGTCGAAATTTCCTGCCACGCGTTTCAACTCGGCTTCGTGCTCGTAAAATTCCCGCACGTCACGTTTGCCGATGCGATCAAGGGCGACATCAAGCGGGACCTTCAGGTACACGATGGCCTGGGGGAGGGGGAAATCGCGGTTCAGGCGGTCCACCAGATCAAAATCCGCCTCCGTTCGGGCGTTGTAGGCGTAGGATGAAAAGAAGTAGCGGGTGGAAATGGCGACGAAGCCTTTGGCTGTCTGGCTTTCGATACCGTCGATCTTGTTGTAGAGGTGGTCGTGGCGGTCGGTGGCGAAGAGGTGGGCCAGCAGGCGCTCGGTGGTCTTGCGGTCATCCGTGGCCGCAAGGCGCCCGCGCATGATCTGCTTGATCAGGGTGCCGATGGGGCCGCTGGTCGGTTCCCAGGAGAGGATGGCCTTGGTGCCCTCCCGGTTGAGGTTGTCCGCCAGCATGGAGGCTTGGGTGCTGGTGCCGGCGCCGTCCAGACCCTCGATTACGACAAAGTTTCGCAAAACTTGCTGGCTGTAGGTGGGGATCATGGAATCCTGCGGCGGAAAAGTGCAGAGGGGTTAAACCGGTTGGGCGCGGGATGAAAGGCAAAATCCTGCATCGGCCACAATCGTTTAGCCGTTGCGTTCGCTGGGTTTCCCTTTCTATTCCTTGGGGAAACGCGCTGAATGCCTGTTGCGGGCAGGGGTTTCACGGCCCTATCATCGCTTTTTATTCACGTCCTCGCGTAAAGGTCGCGCTACGCCGCTATGCCGGAGATCATCGTAAAACTGGGTGAGCGAATCATCCACCGGTACTTTTTTGACAAGGAGTCGCTGACCGTTGGTCGCGCCCGCGACAACGATATCGTCATTGAGAACTTGTCGGTGTCGCGCAACCACGCCAAGATCAAGCGTGAAGGCGATATCTTTACGCTGACGGACATGAATTCGGCGAACGGAACGTTGGTGAACGGCGTTCGCGTTACGAAAGCGAATATCGTCCACAATGATCAGCTGACGGTCGGCAAGCACACGCTGGTGTTCTTGAATGCGGAAGCGCCCTCGGCGATTTCGCTGGGGGGCAAGGAGCCTGAGGGGGCCTCGCCTTCTTCTTCGCCAACCGCTTCCGTTCCGTCGCTCAGCGGTCCGAAGCTGTCGGGCCTGATTGGCATCATCACGGTTACAAAAGGGAAGCAGGCGGGGCAGGTGTTCCGTGTTCACAAACCGGAGACCACCATTGGGAGGGCGCCGGAAAGCGACATCCGGCTGCACGATTGGTTTGTGTCGAAGAAGCACGCGGCCATCGTGCGCAAGGATGACAACTACTCCCTGAAAGATTTGGATTCATGGCGCGGCACGACGGTGAATGGCGCGACCGTGAAGGAGCATGTGCTTGGTGAGGGGGACGAGATCGTCTTCGGCACGACGGTGCTTTCGTTCAAGGCGGTCGATTCGGCCACCGCGGAGAAAATCGTTCCGCACACGCCGGTGGAAGCGGACCCAGAAGGGGGCAATGATTGGAGCAGCGAGAAGGCCGCCGAGCGCCAGAGCGGGCGCGGCAGCGGCTCCGGCGCGATGAAGCCGGTGGCTCCGCCTCCTTCTCCCCGCGCCGCAGGCAGGCAGAGGTCCAGCTTGGACGACGGTCTGGAGTCGGCCCGCAACACGCCGACGGGAAACTTGGACATGGGCCGTATGGCGAGGGAGAAATTTCCCGAAGGCGATTCGGATTCAATCGCCGTCAGTGGCGTGGTGGAATCCGCGCCCGTGGCCCGCGACAAGGTGACGGAAGCGGAAAGTGCCCCCGTTGGCGAAGATGACGAATTTGCGCCGCTGACAGATGAGGAGTTGGAGGCGCTGGAAGCGGAAGCGGACTCGCACGAGGGAACGCCCGACGAGGAGCGCGAGAATCGGCGCGCCGCGTGGGAGTTGGCTCATGCGGAAAAGGAGTTCGAACTGGGGAAGGAAGGCTTCTCCTTCAGCCCGACCCATGAGGAGCTTCACAAGGAAGAGGAAGCCTTCATCGACATTGAGGAGGCGCGCGAAGGGTTGTCCATGCGGGGCTCCTCCGATGAGGTTTCCAGCCGCCAGATCGGGCGGGAGAGCGCGGAGGAGGAGAAGGCCCTGTTCGGCGGCGCGATGCCGGACAAAGAGGGCGAGGAGCGCGCTGTGGCGGATGTTGCCCTTGCGTCTGCCACGCCGGTGGCGGACTCACGAGCGAACACAACTCCTCTTCCGACAGCGGGCATGGATTCCAAGGCGCGCGAAATCGCGATGTGGGAAAAGGCGCTGGGCAACAAGAGCGTCGTGATCAGGAAGAACGCCGCGAAAGAATTGAAAAAACTGACCGGGAAAGATTATGACTGGAACTCAGAACCAGGCGGGTCCTGAACTGACGCAAAAGCTGAAGCGCGTCGGAATCCTATCTGACATCCACGGCAACCTTCACGCTCTCAACGCAGTCCTCGAACAGCTCGATAGCGATAATGTTGACCAGATCATCTGCTGCGGAGACGTGGTGGGCTACGGCGCGCTCCCCAATGAGTGCGTGGAAACGCTTCGTTCCCGCAACATTCCCACGATCGCGGGCAATCATGACCATGCGGCGCTGCTGATGACGGACATCAGCAATTTCAACGAGATCGCCAAGGCCGCCGTTCTGTGGACGAAGAAGGTTTTGACGGAGCAGAACTTCGAATACCTGCGCCAGCTTCCGCTGACGCTGCGCGATTCCACCAACAACAGCTTCTACGTTCACTCATCGCCGAAGGAACCAGGCGAGTGGCACTACATCCTGACGATGGGCGAGGCGCGCACGAACTTCAACCATTTCACGGAGCAGGTGTGCTTCATCGGCCACAGCCACCAGCCGTTCATCATCGAGAACGAGGAAGGGAATCTGGCGTGCCCGACGCGTCCGGAAATTGAGCTGCGCGACGGGCGTCGTTATCTGGTGAACGTGGGATCGGTGGGCCAGCCGCGCGACCACAATCCGCGTCCCTGCTACGTGGTGCTGGACTATGAGGCGAAGCGGCTGGAAATCAAACGCTGCAATTATGATCTGGCAGGCGCGCAGCAGGCGATCATCAACGCGGGGCTTCCGCGCGAACTGGCAGAGCGGCTCGCTCACGGCATGTAGGGTTTCTGCCCGCCGGTGAAGTCGTGCGGCGAAAGTTCACGGCGCCGCTTCCAGATGACAAACACCTTCGGCTTTCCTGTCCCGTCGTTGTAGGGCTCCGCACGGTAAATTTCGTCAAGGGGGCGCAGCGCGAGCGTGCTCGTGTGTTGCTCGTCTCCCAGATGACTGTGGGCCGCGTATTCATAGGGCGGGAGCACGCCGTCCGTTTTCTTCGCGCCCAAATCCGCCTCAATCACTGCATGATGGGCAATGTAGGAAATCCCGACGTCGTTGGCGTAGCCGCGAATTCCCTTTTCCTTCAGCGCGATCTGATAGGCGGCATTGTTCACCACACCATCCAGGTTGATGACTCCATCGCCGTAGAAGGCACCGAAGGTTCCGCAGTCGCTCATGCCAATCAGCCGGCCTGCGGGAATGTTCTCCCGCACCCACAACGCCGCGCGATAGCTCTGCACCTGGAACGCGCGCTCGGTGCGCTTCCAGAAGAAGGAGACCTGCGACGCGATGGAGAGGAGGGCGATGGCGGGAAGCACATAACCCGCGCGGGCGATGATGCGTGGTGTCAGGATCAACTGCCACAGCAGCAGGGGCCAGTACGCTGTGAAGTGCCATCGTTGGATTCCCCAATGTGTGAAGAAGATTGTGTGGATCAGGTGCAGCGCGAGGAAGATCGCGCCGCCCCGCATCACCAACCGCAGGTCCCTGTCGGCGACGCGGCGTGAGTTCGCTGCGGTCATTGCAATCGTCATCAATCCCGCGCAGATGGGAATGATGTGCGTTCGAAGCGCGGTTCCGTTGAAGTGAAAATCGGGAAAGGTGCTCTTCAGCCGCGCGGAAATCGGCAGCAGGGAATCGAAGTGCATGGCATTCATGAAGAGATAAAGTGGCACCATGATCGCACAGGGAAAGGCGATCACCACCGCGCGCCTTGCGCCGCTTTGCGTGGGGAGCGCAACGCACGTGAGGGCCACGGCGAGCAGTCCCACATCCAGCCGTGCCAGCACTGCGAGGGAAACAATCGCGCCGAAGGCAAACACGCGCGGAGTAAGTTCCCCCGTGAAGGGCTTGAAGGCAATGGCTCCCCAGAAAGTTCCCGCCAGCGCAAGTTGCAGCAGGCCGCTCTCCATTCCATCCGTCATTCCGTAGATCACAAACGGCGTGGCGTGAAGGGCGAGCAGGATGGCCGTCGCCGCTGCGGAGCGCAGCACGCGCCAGCAGAGGAGTGCGTGCATCGTCGCCGCGCAGGCCCCCAGAAGGAGTTGAAGGGTCGCGACCAGCCGTGCAAACAGCAGCACGTCCACTTCCCCCGTCACCATGCGAAGCGTGGAAAGACCAATCATCCACAACGGATGATAACCCGTCGTGGGGTGAATTCCGTCAAACGTGGAACCGGCACCGGCCGCGATATGCCGCGCGATGCTCGTGTAATACCACGCATCATCGGGCAGCGACGCGATGAAGATTTCGGCATTCGGAATCCAGATCATCACGATGCGCGTGACCAGAATCGCTGCAAGGATCGCGGCCCCGCCCAGAATCCAAACCTTATCGCGTTGTTCCATCAGCCACCGGCAGGGGAGTGCTTTCGCT
>JADZDZ010000002.1 GCA_020850785.1 Candidatus Sumerlaeota bacterium
TCAGCACCTTGCGAACCTGGATTCCCTTGATCGACAGCTTCAGGATCGCTTCCGCCGCCGCCTTCAGCCCCGCCATGTCCTTCACAACCTTCACGCCCCCCGCCTTGCCGCGCCCTCCCACATGCACCTGGGCCTTCACGACCAGCGGCCAGCACATCAGATCGCTCGCGATCTTCTCCGCCTCCGCCACCGTTGTCGCAACTTTGCCCTTCGGGGTCGGCACCTTATATTGGGCCAGCAGTTCCTTCGCCTGATACTCGTGAATCTTCATAGCTCTCAATCACCGGGAAAAATTTCAAGTTACAAGGCGCCCATGAACCGCCTTTCACGGTTCAGGTGTCAAGCGACTGGCGCGCAGACCCCACACAGCGCCCCTCCCGCGCCGTCCCAAAAATTTTAAGGGCGCCGAGTCCGCCAAGACCAGCATTCGCTTTTTGTTCTCCCCATGCTCCCTCCCCATCGGGCCGAAAGTATCGACCCGATCAACCCGCGAAGGAGCAGACTCCCCATGCAGGCATCCAAAACCCACGAACAATCACTCCTCAACCCAACGGAAGCCTGGTGGGCAGTCCATTCCACGCGCGATGAGCGATCCGCCATCACCCTCCTTCAAACGGAGAGCGCCGGCGGCCGGCATCAGCGGTCCGTCTATGAGCTCTACTCCGAAATGGCGGAAAAGGACGGCCACCTTTACGCCGTCCTCCAAACCCGCCTGAACGGACTGCTCAGCCTGCCACGCCGCATCACACCCGGCGTCAGCGCCGACGTCGACGCTCTCCAGTCTGCGGACTTCATCCACCACGCGATCGCGCGCATCCCCCGCCTGGAGGAAATGTTGCGCGCCCTCCTCGACGGCATCGCCAAGGGCTTTGCCGCCATCGAGCTCGTTTGGAGCTACGACGAGGACGGACATCTCCTCATCACCGACTGGATCGCCCATCCGCAGGAATGGTTCGCCTTCTCACCGAACGGCGAACTGCTCCTCCTCGCGCCACCCTTCGAACCGCAGGCCCATGCGCCCGCCGCCACGAACGTATATACATCTATACCAGGCCGTTCCCTGGTCGCGGCGCAGGACGCCTTCCCCCCGCCGCCGCGCAAGTTCATCGCCCTCCGCTTCGGCGCCGACTTCCGCAACCCCTACGGCCGCGGCCTCTGCCAGCGCGCCTACTGGTACTACTGGTTCAAGAAGAACGCGCTGAAATTCTGGGCCGTCTACAACGAGAAGTACGGGGCGCCCACCGCCATCGCCACCTACAAGCCCGGCACGCCCCCCGACGAGCGCAGGCGCCTGCGCGACATCCTCGAAGCCCTCCAGACCGACTCCGGCGTCGTCATTCCCGAATCCGTCGAATTGAAGCTGCTTGAACAGGCCCGCAGCGGAAATGCCGCGTCCTACCGCGAGTTTCTCGATTGGTGTAACGACGAAATTTCCAAGATCGTCCTCGGCGCCACGCTCACCAGCAGCGAAGGCCGCCGCTCCGGTTCCCTCGCGCTCGGCTCCATCCACCAACTCGTGCGGCAGGACTACATTGATGCCGACGCCCGCCTTCTCGAAGGCATCCTCAACGAATCCATCATTCACTGGCTCTGCGAAGTGAACCTCGGCGCGAAGGCGCCCCGCCCCCGCATCACCATCGAAACCGAAAGCCCCACCGACCTCGCCACGCGCATCAGGGTCGATCGCGAACTCCTCTCCATCGGCGTCGCGCTCCCCCTCTCCTACTTCTACGGCCAGTACGGCCGCCCCACGCCCGCGCCGAACGAAACCCCGCTTCGTTTCGACGACGCGAATTTCTATCAGTACCACCTCCAATTCGGCGTCCTCACCATCAACGAAGTCCGCGCCCGCCTCGGCCTTCCGCCCGTCCCCTGGGGCGACAGCCGCACCGCCACGCCCGACACGGA
Source organism: Candidatus Sumerlaeota bacterium (assembly GCA_020850785.1). GTDB lineage: Bacteria > Sumerlaeota > Sumerlaeia > SLMS01 > SLMS01 > JADZDZ01. The sequence continues at coordinate 1,909 of JADZDZ010000002.1, forward strand.
AATTCCCGGCGTGCGCGGCTCCTCCGAGGACCGCGGCACCCCGCCCGTTTGAGCCCCCCCCACAATCCGAAATCACAAAATGAAAGGAGAACGTGTCGCCGCTCCACCCCACTCGCAGAACCCAACCCAGTACCCAATTTCAATGAGGATACAATGAACGATCAAAACACGGAAGAATCCGCAGTCTATGAACTCGAAATCTTTCGCGCAGGCGACTACGGCGCGAAGGGCAGCTACAGCGAAGGCGACCTTGATGCGATCGCGCGCGACTACAACCCCGCACAGCACGAAGCCGCCGTCACCGTTGACCACGAACAATCAGGCCCCGCCCACGGATGGGTTTCCGGCCTGCGCCGCCTCGGCGATCGACTGCTGGCGACGCTCACAAAGCTCAGCCCGGCGCTCATCACCGCACTGAAAACGCACGCCTACAAGAAGCGCAGCGTCGAACTCTACCGCCAGTTCCCCGAAACGGGACGGCCATACCTGAAGGCACTCACATTCCTCGGCGCCGGCGCGCCGGAAGTGAAGGGCCTCGCCGATCCGCAGTTCAGCGAATCCGCGCCCGCCGTCGTGTGCTTCGACGAAACGCCCCCGCACCCCATCGACCACGGCGCCATTGCCCGCGAACGGCTCATGCGCAGGGGCCTCTGGAAACCTGAATGGAACAACACACCGCTGCTCGATGCCTTTCGCGGCATCACGTCCACCGAACACGTGAACGCGTTGATCAGCGCCTTCGAATCCTTCGCCCCGGCGATCACCTTCGGACGCGTGGAGAATTCCGCCGCGCCCGACGCCACCGCGATCCACTTCACCGGCACCGCATCCGCCGAATCCCTGCAACGCCACAACGCCGCCATGGCGCTCATGCGCGCAAATCCGCGCCTCGACTACCGCGACGCGCTCCTCGCGTCGGCCTCCTGAGCGTTTCCAAACCCCAACCCCCATTCTCCCACCAAGGAACTACCATGTCCAACTACGTCCTCGACAAATCCTACCGCGTGGCCGGCGCCAATGGCGTCGCTGCGGGCATCGCGGTCGTCGCAACAACCAACAACGATGAATGCGACCTTCCCGCCGCCGCGAACGCTGCAAAGGTTCTCGGCATCACCACCCACGTGCAAACGCGCCAGGGCCGCTTCGTCGGCGTGCGCCGTCTTGGCATCGCCGTCGCCCAGACCGCCGGCGTCATCGCCAAGGGCGCGCGCGTTTCCGTGGCGGACAGCACCGGCCGCATCGCGCAGACAAAGAATCCCATCTTCACCACCGGCGTCGTCGGCTCCAACAACGCGCTCACCTTCGAGTTCCTCGAACGCACCCTCTTCTCCTTCGGCATGACCCTCAGCCTCGTCGGCGGCGCGCCCAGCCAGGCCTACGGCTGGAGCATCGTCAACGGCGGCCTGCAAATCCGCGTCGCCACCGACGGCGCCAGCGCCATCACCGAAACCGCCACCTCGCTGATCGGAAAGATCAGCGCCGACGCGACGCTGAACAAATTCCTGAAGGCGACCAACACCGTCGGCAGCACCGGTGCCGGCGTTGTTTCCGCAGAGACCGTCTCCGCCGGAAACATTGCCCAAATCCTCAACAGCATCGGCGTTGCCGAGGAATCCGCCAGCCAGGCCGGCGACATGATCGCCGTTCTGCTGCTTCCCTGATCATCACACCCACAACTCAACACTTCCCAAAAAGGACTTACAACAATGCCTGATGTTGCATCCTCCCACTTCGACGCCGCGCTCACAAACCTGAGCATTGCCTACCGCAATCCCGCATACGTCGCGCAGCAGATCGCGCCCGAAGTCGCCGTTCGCCGCCAAAGCAATCGCTACTTCATCTACGATCCGAAGCGCGACGCCATGCGGCAGACCTTCGATGGCCGCGCTCCCGGCGCCGAAGCCCACGAACTTGATTTCCAGCTTAGCAGTGATCTCTATTACTGCGATGACCACGCGCTGGAATCAGCCATTCCCGACGAGGAGAGTGAGAATGCCGACTCCCCGCTTCAGCCCCAGGTGGATCGCGTCGAATTCCTCACGGACAAGATTCTCCTCAACAAGGAAATCGCGCTCGCGACGAAACTGCGCGACACCGCCGTCATTCCCAACACTTCCATCACGCCGTGGAGTGATCCCGGCGCTGATCCCATGGCCGACATCGAAACGGGACGCACCGCCATCATCAGCCAGATTCAGCAGCCGCCCAACACACTCCTGCTTTCCGCCGCCGCATACACGTCGCTGCGCAACGCCGCCAAGGTGATCGAGCGCGTGAAGTACACCAATGGCGGAACCATCGGCACGAAGGCCCTCGCCGATCTTTTCGACGTGGAGCACGTCCTCGTCGCGCGCGCCGTGAAGAACACTTCCGCCGTCGGACAGAATCCATCGCTGCAGCCGGTCTGGGGCAGCGACGCCCTGCTCATGCACGTCCCCGCGCGCGTCTCCCTGAAAGCCACCGCCGCCGCCCTCACCTTCTCCTGGTCGCAGGCCGCCGGAACGCGCGGCGTCAGCGTCCAGGCCTGGCGCGAGGAACGCCGCAAGGCCACCATGGTCCGCGTCCAGCAGTACTACGACCTGAAGATCGTCGCACCCGGCGCCGCGTACCTTTTCCCCTCCGCCGCGTAAGGTTCGCGTTTGGGGATTGGAAGGCAAATCGGCGCAGTCCGCTGCTTCCGAGCAGAACTTTCCAATCCCCATTTCTCCCGCACAAGAATCCAAAACTCTCCGAACACGACCACGACCATGCCCACCATCAATCAACTCACAAAAATTGTCAGCTCTGAAGTGATCACGGCCCTTGCCGACGACAACGGCGACCTCGTTGCCGACGCCGGCGTGCTGGAGCAGGCTCTTGCATCCGCAGAAAATGAAGTGCGCGCGATCATGACGGGCGCGGGCTACGACACTGCCGCGTCGCTCACGCCGCTGCTCGATGATCTTGTTCTCACGCTTGCCGTGGAACGCCTCTTCGAGCGCCGCCGCGAAATCCTTCCCGGCCCCTGGCGCGAACGCGCCGCCCGCGCACGCACAATCCTGCGTGAAATCGGCGATCAGCGCCTTGTTCCGCCGGGGCTCGCCGCGCCCGTCCCGCGCGTCATCGCAAACACCGGCGAATGCGACCAAGCCTTCCGCCGCGAAGTGCTTGGCGATTACTGAAAGGAGCTTCAACGATGCCCACCATCGCCGAACGCGAAGCCCGCCTCGTCACGTTCCTGCGCGCGCACTTCCCCCTTCATCGCGTCGTTCCCACGCTGCAACGCTTCGGCGAGTCGCGGCGCACCGACCTCGCGGACACGCCCGAAATTCGCGTCCTTCTTGAAGGAATCCGCGATGATTCCACACTTCGTTGGCTGCTGCAGTTCGCCGAGGGAAACCTCGGCATCGCCGCAATCCGCCGCATCGGCGCCACCGGCATCATCACCAGCGCCACCGCGCTTCGTGAAGCGATCGCGAACGACAACGAAGGCCGCATCTATCGCACCGCAGGCGGAAGGCTCGCGCGGCGCGATGATGCTGCGGACCTCTGGGAAGAAATCATCGAGGAACCCTCCACTCCGTCATTGCGAACTCCCCAGGCGCTCTTCGCGACCATCACCGAATTCGCCTTCTCCGCGGAGACCTACGAACCCGGCACCAGCGATTTCGGCGTCCTTGACCTGTTTGGCGTGATCGCGGAGCCCGGCGATTTCATGATGATCAGCGACGCCGACGGCCACCAGTTCCTTGGCCGCGTTGTCCAGTCCACACCGACGCTTGTCACCGAGTTTCCCCTGAAGCGCACCATGGTCACGCCCGCGTTCGTGATCCTTTCCGACGGCGTCATCGCCGCAGATGCCGGCAGTGAAACAATGATCACCAACATGGGTGACTTTGAAGTCACCGATTTTTCGCTCGTGGGTTTTCGCCGGAAGAAGATCACGGCTCCCCGCCGCGAAATTCTGCGCGTGGAGTTCGCCCACCTCGCGCAGCCCGCCATTGATGAGTGGAGGGAATACCTTCGCACGCATTCATCGCGCCCATCATTCGTCTGCATCCGCAGCGACCTGTCCATCGTCGAGGCCTCCCCCGTCACCGCCGAATCGCACGCACCCGCTTCCGGAGAGGCGGGATCGCTGACGCTGAATCTGCTCACAGGGCCGATCCTGAACCTCGCCTCCTTCACGGAGTTCCCCCCATGATCCCGCCCATTGAATCTGTCTATACACCGATTCCCTGGCTCGTCGATGGCGGCGATCTGCGTTGCTGGCGCCTTACCTTCCTGCAACCCGTTCTCTTCGTGCTCGACGAGGCGGACATCCTTGAGCAGCCGCAGGTTCGTCTCGAAAACCGCCTCCACATTTCGGAGAATCCGGAGCGCACGTTCGGCGGGCGGTTCTCCGTACTTGTGCGCGAAGGCGTGAACGGCGTCGCATCATTGCTCACTGCGATCGAGCGCACACAATGCACCGGCAGCGCCCTCCTTCGCATTCACCCACCAGTGGGATTCACCGCCGATCCCGTGACCATCGCGCGCGGAACGCTCGCCTCCCTGGAACGATCGCGGGGAGCCGTCCGCCTCACATTTGAATGCTCCTATCCTTCCGCCGGGAAACCCGTCTGCCGCGATGCGTCGCAGATTCCCGGTTTCGCCACGCTTCCGCCGCAGACATTCCTTCCGCAACTTTTCGGGCGTCGCGGCTTCCTGATGCCGCCGTTGTTCGCCGTGCAGACTGCGGAATTGGCGGAGGACTTTTCCGCAACTGCCACAACGCTTTCCCTGACGCGCGCCACCAACTGGCCACCCACGGGCTTTCTCCAGATCAACGACGAAGTCCTTTCCTATCGCGCGCGTTCGGAAGACGGATTGATCTTAGGCTCCGCGTCATTTCCCCTCAGCCGCCCGCAGCGTCGCGCCCACGATCACGGCGCGACGGTTCTCCTTCTCCCCGGCCCAACGGTTGATTGGTGCGCCGCCGATCATGATGCGGAGGTTCTCGAAACACGCGCTGAATCGGAGGAGGGACCCCTCGCGAATGCGGGCGCCGTCGTGCACGAGGACCTTGATGGCATCGTCGCAACGCTGTGGCGCGCGGATCGTCTGCCGCTGCGAATCAACACGAGCCGGATTCCCACTGTCGGCCAGAGCGCGCTCAACGCCGCATCCTGGCGCGTTCTCGCCGGCACCAACGTTCTCGACTACACGGACGCGTTCATCAACAAGGCGCCAGCGCGCGGCGCCGTCTTCACCACCGGACGGCGTCTTCTTGTCGCGAACTTTGTGGAGGACCATTCGCTTTCAAGTGATCGCTTCGATCTCATCGAGCACGCCGAACTCTACTTCGAATTTTCAGACACTCCGTTTTGGGGCGCCGGCACGCGCCTTCGCGTCACGATTGAGAAGGGTGCATCCTCCATTCAGGCGGAATTCAATCGCGACGGCGTCCTCTTTCCCGTGCCCGTCGTCGCGCAGGCCGCGCTTCCCGCGCCGCTTTCCGCAGCCCGCACGGAGCGCCATCGGATTCACTTCGAGCAGGTCTCACCCACCGGCCCCTGGACCAATGCCGCAGCAGCAATCGACGCGGCCTTTCAGGATGCCGCCACCTGCTCCTCCACGCAGCCCTGCGCACTCACAGCGCGCTTCGTCAGCGAACGCAACGAGGCACAGCTCGTCATCACGCAGGTCGAGCTTCACGCCCGCGTGCGCAACAACGGCGCCGCCTCGTTCCCAGTGCAGTTGGTCATCGACGTTCCCGGAAAACTCTACCGCACGACGGACGCCACCATCGCCGCTGCTGCAACGCAGGTGGTGTCGCTCATTGTGGCACTCCCCAGCGACCTCCCGCCGGCGGAAATCTTCGCTCCCACCTGCCTCTATGCACTCACGCTTCCCGATGGTGGCGATGTTGCCGTGGAGGAAATCTGGATCGACGCGACGAGCACCGTCGCCATCGATCAGGCGGCCATCAGCGCCGCCATTTCCTCGCTCCCCGTCGTCGGCAGCGCAACGATGCGCGTCGACTACAACAGCGCCCGCGTGGACATCACGGCGCTGCTTCCACCCGGCACGCGCTGGGATTTCTTCTCCACCGGTGGCGGCCTTCCGAAGGTCGTCATCGAATTGATCGACCCGCCTGCCATCACCAACTGGGCCGTGTATATACGCGACCTGCATTGGAATTGGCGCACCCGCGCCGCAACGAACGTCCGCCCGACGGCGCGCCTGTGGGGCTTGGTGGAAGGCCGCCGCACGCGCCCCGACGGCACCGCAAATCCCGCGCTGGCGCTTCGCGATTTGATCGCGGAGGACGCCCTTGGCGCCGCCCCGGAAACCGACACCGACAGCGCCAGCTTCGCCGCTCTGGAGGACCTCGCCGATGAACGCGGCGTGCGGTTCGCCGCCGTCTTCATGGAAGCCACGCCCCTTTCCACCATCATCGGCCGCGCCGTCGCGCAATCGACGCTCAAGATTCTTTTCTGGGACGGACTTTGGCGCTTGGCGGCCGCTCCGCTTCAAGTTGACGGCGAGGCATCGCTGATTTTTCCGCGAAGTGAATGCTTCGTTCCAACCGGCGATCAGCATTGGACTCCGCAGCGCCCCGGCGACGTTGGCGGCCTCGCGCTGGTTGATGGAAACGGCGCAATTGCGCACCGCATCGGCACGCGCGCGGCCCTCACCACGCGCGCGCAATGGATCATGGAGGGCGCCCCCGCCGTCACCACCAGCTTCGATTCCCGCCGCCATCCTCCCGCAGCGGACATCGGCATCGACTTCGACGCGCGATGGTTTTCGATCCCTGCCGGAGCGCAGCTTTCCCTGCCCGGCGTTGCGGAGCCGGAGCCTTCGCGCCGCAGTGGCGAACTGGCGGAACTGCGCTTCGAAGCGGGCAGGCTTCACGGCACCCTCGCGCGCGCCAGCGAAACGTCCTTTCCCATTGAGGCAACACACTTCGCCGCCCAGCGCAGCCATCGCCACGCCCTCATTCGTATATACATTGACCAGCGCATCATCGCCACGTTGGACGACGATGGAAACCTGCGCATTCGCGGCGGTGTCATCGAACAAAACATCGCCGCCGTCCCCACGGGAACGCTGATGATTTACGATCCCGTCACGGAAATTCTTCGCGTCAACTATCGCAGCGGCCCCGACGCCTCCACCGTCGCCTTCACGGCGGAAGGGGACCTGCTCACAAATGTTCCCATCATCGAGCAGGCCACCATCACGGAGCCCGGCCCCGACGGCGTCGGCGTCATGCGCCCCGCGTGCACCGTGCTCGGCGGAACCGCATCCACCACTGCGGCGTTGAAGCTCGACCTCACCGCCGTTCGTATCCGCGGCATCATCACAACCCACCAAATTCTTTAGGGAGAAACATACTCATGCGCCTTGTCCGCACCATCATCACAGCAATCACGCTCGCCGCGGCCGCCACCGCAGCCGCCATTGATACGCAGTCGCTGCAACTGCGAAACGGCTCCATCAATGACGGGGAGGTTTCGCTCACGCGCGACGCCGATGGAAATCTCTTCTTTGACGACGCCTTCACCACGGCGCCGATTTCCCTGTCCACCATTCTTTCGCTCACGACGGACCACGGCGCGCTGCTCGGCCTTTCCGATGATGACCACGCGCAATACCTGAATGCGCTGCGCCACGAAGAGGCCCACGATGCCACCTTCGACAACGCGCTTCCCATCAGCGGCGACGTGAATGGAAACCAGTCGATCGGCGAACACGTTTCCGACGGAGCGATTCACCTGAAGCGCGCCGCTGCGGAGGAAATCACCGCCCCCTGGAACTTCGCCGATGGCCTTCGCGTTCATGACAATGACGCAAGCCTCGGCCAGAGTCAGTACGGCACAGCAATGGCGCTCGGTTTCGCCGATGGCGTGGAACGCGCGGAAATCACCTACGACACGGCGGCCGCGCGCTTCCTATTCAACCGCGATGCGACCGTTGCAAACCTGCGCATCAGCGGCGTCCTTGATGGCCGCGTGGCATCCATTCGCACCGGAACAATCGAAGGTTTCGCCACCATCGAGGGCATCGCCCCCACGGACCTTCTCTCCTCCACACAGCAGGAGAGCGTTTCCGCAGAGTGGACCTTCCTCGGCGGCGTTCGTGCGAACCGGATCACACAGACGGGCCTTCCGACGATTGTCTATACAGTCGAAAACTCCGGCGGGACGATTGCCTCCGGCGATGCGGTACGCTGGAGCGGCATCGCTTCGGGAATGCCCACCGTGGAGAAGCTGACCAGCGCCATCACCGCCAGCACCCCCTTTGCCGGTATTGCCACCAGCGGTGGTGTCACCGGCGCCAACATCCAGGTCGCGCGCAGCGGCGTCGTGGAGCTTCCCGCCACGGGCACCTTCGCCGTTGGCGACGAACTCACCTGGAACGGCAGCGCCGCCACAACCGGCGGCACGCGCATCGGCTTTGCGCTGCAATCGCACAGCGGATCGTCCACCACGTCGATCATGCTTTCCGGCGGTTGGTGAAATGCGCATTGCGGTTTGGCCCGCACCGCCACGAATGATCCCCCCATGACTTCGCATCCCCGCGACAGCGACGCCGTCCCTGCGCCCACGGTGGGATGGCGCGCTCCATTGCTCGGCGGCGCTGCCGCATCGCTGCTCTGGTCGGTCCTGTTGGTGGTGCCATTCTATCACGACGATTGGGGTGCGCTGTATCACGCCCGCCAAGCGATCGCCGCCGGTGAATCAATCCTCTCCCCCTTCGCCATCAGCGACGATCCGGGAATTTTCTGGCGTCCCATCAGCGTCGCCCTCCACTGGCGACTCATCGCGGGAGCCTTGCAGGGAAGCGCCATCGCCGCCCATGCGCTGAACCTTCTTCTACTCATCGCTGGCAGCGCCGCCGTGGGAAATTTCGCCGCGAATGTCGCGCGGGTTCTGCGCGGAGCGGGCACATGCAACTCCGCATTTCTCCCCGCGTTTCTTTACGGAATCCACGGCGCAATGTTCCTCCCCATTGCGTGGTCCAGCGGCGCGCAGGAGCTGTACGCGATTCTCTTCTCCGCACTGTTTCTTCGGGGCATCGGCGCGTGGGGAATGGGTTTCCCATCGCGAAGCGCGGCGGCGGAAAGGCTGTGGATTCTTTTCACGCCGGCGTTCCTCGCACTGGCGCTGATGAGCAAGGAAGGCGCGGCGGTGCTGCCGCTGCTTGCAGCGATCATGCTGTGGATGGTGCGGCAGAAGCCGAGAAGCGCGCTCCTGCCGGCCTGTTGCGCCATCGTGTGGATCGCGTGGTTCGCGCTGCGGTGGCAGCGTGTCGCTCCCGTGCCCGACGGATCGCCCTATTCCTATGAGTTCGGCACGAACATCGTGCGCAATGCGGGCGCGCTCGCGGCCTTTTCGCTCAATCTTCCGCGCGAGGCGTTGCAGGTCGCGCGGCTCGCTGGTGAGCGATCCTGGCTTTGGTGGGGCGCCGCCTGCGCCCTGTTACAGTCGATCGCCGTCATCATCATCTCGTGGCGCGCGCGGCCGGACAGGCGCGTCGCTGTCGCGCTGCTGGGATTCTGGTGCGCGGCGGTGCTGCCGGTGCTGCCGCTCGCATGGAACTGTTATCCCTACTATGCGCTGATTGGATTGATGGCGTTTGCGATCGTCGTCGCGATGACTGGAAGCGACCACTTGAAAACCATCGCGGCGCTGTCATCGCAGTTGTCGGCGGTGATCCTGATCAGCGGACAGTTTTTCCTCCCCTACCCCGCGCCGATCGCGGCGGCGCGCTGGGGCGACAGACAGTTGAAAATCCTTCAGCAATCCGAGTTCCGCGCACAGCAGGGCCGCTACGCGGTTGCGCTCGACGAGCGTTCCTTCGGCGCCATGGGAAACGAGCACGGCATCGCGATGGCGCTCGGCATTCGCGCGGAGCAGGTCGTCCCGCCCCATGATCCGCCGGAGGATTGCCGGTTCATCATTCGCATGCCGCAGGCAACAATGCGCGCGGATGTTGTCATCGAGCGGACAAACTGACGATCATTGCACGCGCTTGTAGGGCGTGTACTCCAGACCTTCCTGCGCGATCAGCGGCTTCAGCACAAGGATCGTGTGCGCGGGGACGGTGACATCCGCCAAGCCCGCGAAAATCGTGATCTGGGTGTCGGAGAATTGGTCCTGCATTCTCACGTTGTTCATCAGCTTTGAATTGCGAATGCCAACAAGGTCCTTCACTTCCGCATTTGTTGGGTTCGCCAGCACGATCACCGTTTCGGCCACGTGGTCGGTGCTGCGCATGAATGCGAGCAGGCGCTGCGACGGCAGCAACCGGAAGTCCCCCACGCGAAGCGCCCGATTCGTCGCGCGAAGGTGCATCAACTTCTTCATCCACACAAATTCGGGATTGTTGTCGTTCGCCAAATCCCAGCGCATCGGCGCGCGGCATTCGGGATCATCGCCACCCTGCATTCCCAGCTCCGCGCCGTAGTACAGGTTCGGCGATCCGGGAATCGTGAACTGGATTGTGCGCGCCATGTGGCGCTTCCAATCCTCGTTGATCTCCGTCGCAAGGCGCTTCGTGTCGTGATTGTCGAGCAGAATCCATGACCGCATGATCGGCTCCAGTCCCGCATCCTGCACCATCTGGTCAAGCAGCCGGCCCGCATATTCACCGCTGATTTTTTCATTCACCAAATTCAGGATGATTTGCCGCGCGTGGAAATTCATGACACCATCCACGGCGGGGGTCCACTCCTCCGGATAATTCCAAATCTCCCCCACGACCAGCGAACCGGGCTTCGTCTTGTGGGCCGCCTGCGTCAGTTCACTCAGATAGTTGAAGCCAATGTCGAAGGCGACGTCCAACCGCCAGCCATCAACGCCGTCGCGCAAGTAACCCTGCACCACGGAATCGGGACCGAGGAAAAGTTGGTTCCGCACTTCCGGATTTTCCAGGTTCACTTCCGGCAGATTCGCCACGTCGTACCACGCGCGGTAGCCGTGCTTCTTGAACTGCGGGTCGATGTAGTACCAATTGCGATATTCACTGCCGGGATTCGCCAGCGCCTCCTGAAAGTGGGGGGAGGTGCGCCCCATGTGATTGAACACGCCGTCCAGCACCAGCTTCATGTTCATCCCGTGCAGCGATTCCGCCAGTGCCTTCACGTCCTCGCGCGTGCCATATTCCGGCGACACCTTGAAGTAGTCCTGCGAATCGTATTTGTGGTTCGTGTAGGCCAGTTGGATCGGATTCAGGTAGAGGACATCAACGCCAAGGTCGTGTATATACGACAGCTTCGTGCGCAGGCTCTGCAGGTCGCCGCCCCAGAAATCCAGCTCGTGGCTTTCCACCTTCACGCTCTCCAGCCGCGTGCCGCGCGTGGGCGTCTCGGACCACGTCCGCAATTTTTTCGGTTCGGGATAGAGCGCGCGCTTCGCCTCCAGGTTTTCCGGCGGTGCGAAACGGTCAACGATCACCTGATACACCACCGCGCCGATGCGCCAGTCCGCCTCGCGCGCCTCGAAAACCGCCGCGCGCTTGCGGTCCCGCTCGCTCGCCCAGGCCACATCGCCGCTGGGCGGAATGGACTGTGCAGCACCCACCGCAGCGCAGCAACCAAGCGCCAGCGCCAACGCAAACTTCCTCGAAGCACCAATCATGTCAGCGAACCTTCTGCAGTTCTGCGGCCCAGGGATTCATCAGCATGATGCTGATGGAACTTACGTAGCAGATCATTCCGATCATCAGGATCACGCTCGCCAGCGCGAACGCGCGGCTCTTCAACTCGCGACGGCGCAGCGCCGTCACCAACCAGTCGCGCTCGTCCAGGTGCATGTAGCTGGACATCCACTTGATCGGCATCACGCGCAGCAATGCGATCCCCGCCGCCAGCACCACCAGCGACAGGCCGACAACGATCAGGATTTGCGCGGTGAGGTTCGTGTCCGCGATGATGCGACCGGAAAATCCCGTCACCGTCACCACAACACCAGCCAGTTGGATCAGCGACTGGGCGCGCTGGTGGACGATGCCATGCTGGCTTTCCACCACCGCATAAATTTTTTGCAGGCCATTCTCACCCCCTCCAAAATGGCGATGAAGCGAATCCATTTCGCGTTGTTCTTCCGGCGTTGGGGGCTTGATGGGTTCGGTGGGAAAGCTCATGATGAGTTGACGGCGGTGTTTACCTGTCGGATACCATCACGGTGTGGGGAACGATCCGACAGGAAAAGGGGAAAATATGCGCGCCGCCACCATCATTCTCGCGATCGCGCCCTTTTGCCTGCTGGCGGGGGTCGCTGGCGCGGCACCACCCACGTCACCCATGCGGGCCTACGAGGAGAAACGCGGCGGCGTCCCCCGGCCCCTGATGCCGCCGGTTGGCCGAGCGTCGCGGCTGGCACCCGGCTCCATTTTCGACAATCCCGGCTTTGAGAGTCTGGACGTTTCAAACCAACCGCTGCATTGGAGCGCCGTTCGCCAGCCGGAAATTCGCAGCGAAGGGGGGAACCACTTCGCCCACGTCAGCAGCGCAAACTACTACTTTGCGACGGACTCCTTCACGTTCCCCGTTTCCGCCTTCCAAACGGTTTCCCTGGGCGCGCGCGTGCGCGGCATGACCGGCGACGAACTGCCGATGATCTACTGGGAGCTTGTGAATCCCGATTCCGGTGAGCAGCGTTTTCGCGGCGTGCTGGCGCAAACAACCGCCGAAACATGGACGCCAATGTACGCAACCGTCACGCGACTCCCGAACGAAACGCAGGCGGGTTTCCTGCTCGGTGCGCGCGCGGACGTGACCAGGGTGGACTTCGATGACTTCTTCATGGTGACGGAGGGCATCGCGGACGGAAATTTTGATGACGATGATTCGTGGCAGTTGAATGGCGGCGCGCACATCGATTCCGTCAGCCCCGGCGATTGGAGGCTGTTCCTTCCCGCAGGCGCCAGCGCATCGCAACTCGTCGCGCACTCCCCCTTCGCCGTGGAGTATTTCATCCGCGCCTACTCCGATCAGCCGATCACCATCCGGGAGGAGCGCCTTGCTTCCGACGGCGCAACAGTGGCCGTCGAAGAGGAAACCATTCTGCCCGATCCCATCAGCGCACAGGTGCTGCTGGGGCCGATTCCCCAATCGGGCGAAGGCGAAATCGCGCGCGTTTCCATCGTGAACAGCGGCGCGAGTCAGGCGCTCGTGGACAACGTTTCCCGCGGATGGGTCTGCGCATCGCCAAAGATTTTTGAGCCGGTTTCCAACTCCGCATGTCCGACGATTCGCTTCGCCGCCGCGTGGCCCGACGAGGGAAACGTGGCCTCGTGGCAGATCGCCATTCTCGACCAAAATTCCACGGAAGTGGATCGCATCACGAGCCTCCAGCAGGACGGTTCCACCGGCTGGGTGGACTATGACGGCGGGTCCCTTCCCGCGGGCACATACACGGCGCGTTTTGAGCTGGCCGCGCTGCACAATCCCGCGCTGATGCCAACGCAGACGTTTGAGCTTCGCCGCGGCAATGCGTGGCCCACGCGCCTCGACGATTTTTCGCAAACGGATTTCGAGCGCGTTGCGTGGATTTGGCTCTATCATCCCGTGAACAGCCCCGACGGCGCCACCGTTGAGGAAACGCGCGCGAAGCTGCAACAGGCGAAGGACGACGGCTTCAACCTGCTGTGGATCAGCGCGCGCACCGATCAGTATCAACTCATAAAGGATGCGGCGGATGCGAATGGGGTCCCCTACATCCTCGCGCCCATCGACGTGCGCGGATACTTCGACAGGCCGCAGGGGAACGACGCCTTCGATCCCATCGGCATTCGCGACGCGCTGCTTCCGCTGCAGAATTTCGGAAGCGATCCCCTGTGCCGCGGCCTGTACCTGAAGGATGAACCGAACGTCGGCGGCGTCCATTCCGTGTCGCGCCTTACCGCCGTTGCGCGCCTCATGCAGCGCGATGGCGGCTGGCCTCCCGTCGTCACGTTTCTAAGCTCCGGCGCACCGCTCGCCGGCGCGGATTTTCCCTTCCTCTGCACGTACTACTATCCCTTCGGTGCGGAGGCAAAGCTGCCACGCACCGCGCTGGATGCAATCACGCCGCGCATCGAATCCGACGTGCAAACCGCCATCGCGCAGAATCGCAACTACTGGATGGGCGCGCAGGGTTACGCATTGCAGGACTTCGTTCCCGTCATGCGCGAGGCGGAGTGTCGCACGCAGCTTGGCATCGGCCTCGCCCTTGGCATGAAGGGCTACTTCGTCTTCATGTACAACACGCTCAACTCGCTGGCGGGGCTGCGCACGCAGTCCTACGACGGCACGGAACGGCTGGCGGCGTTCAACGATTTCAACCTGCGCACAAGCGCGCTCAACGACCTGCTCATGGCACTGCCCACCGCGCGCACCGCACCGCCGCAGACGAACCTGCTGGCGCGCGTGGCACAGGGCACATCGGGAAACTACTACGCTTTCGTCGTGAACACGGACCCCGATGCGGACCTCTCCTTCATCGCAACCACCGACACCGCAACCACGATGATGAACGTGGAAACGAGCGCCATCACTGCGTCCGGCACCTCGCACGGTGCATCGCTGGATGGGGGCCAGTGGGCCATCTACGTTTTCAGCGGAGGCGCGCAGCCCACGAATTTCACGGGCACGCTGACGCCGCATTCCTTCTCCAGCACCGTCAATCCGCAGATTATCGGAAGCATCACTCCATCGGCCCCCGTCGGCACCCTTGGCCTGAGGCCCGACAACACCGCCCTCGCCACGACGGAGGGAACACGCCATCGCGTCTACTCCCTCACGACGAACAATTTCGGCGCGATCCTGTTCGACGAGGATCATCTCGCCGTCGAAGGCGCGTCCCGCTACATCGACAACCAGCGGCTCGTGCTGGGAAGCCGCTGGCTTGGCGCGCGTGTCTATACACACGCCAATAATTCCCTGTCACTCATTCAATCGAAGCTGAAGGAAACCGGCACCGGCGTGGACTACGCGGGGGCAGCGGATTCCTTCTGGCTCGCCCAGTCCTATTGGGGCGTGGAACACGACGCCGACGCTGACACGAGCCACCTCTTCGCTCCCTACGACGACTTCCGCTCGGTGCTTGAAGTGAGCGACGATCACCAGAGCGTCATCGCGACAGAATCCGTTGGCGGACTGCACCTGCTGACGCTCGGCGGCCAGAATGGAGCGGAAATCCAAGCGGAGGCGCTCGACCCGCAGGGCCAGTACTACATCCCCTCATGGATCGAAAAGCGGCGGCTCGCCAGCGGCAACCTCGACCGCAAATTGAGCGTGTACAACCTGACCAACGACGGCCACATCGCGGAGAAATTCATCATTGATGATCCGCAACTGGTTCAGGCGGAAGCCACCGCCTGGCTCGATCCGCAGACGCTCGCCGTTGCGGACGCGCGCTTCGGCGTCCGCTTCTATCGCGTCGCGGAAGATGGCGCATGGACGGCGCTCGGCGTTTGGCTGCCGGCGGAACGGCCATTCCACATCAAAGCCATCGACGCCACGCGCGACGGCCGCCTCGCCGTCAGCCTTCTTCCCGCGCAGGTCATCATCGCCGACGTCACGGCTGCACTCGGCCTCGCAGAATCCGACGCGTGGATTATGAAGTAGGGAAACGAAGAAAACGCGCTGCTTTCCGTGGCGAGGGCGTCCCGCCCTCGCGTTGTTCACGCCGGCAGAACCATATAGATGTATAGACGTCTCAAATCCGTTCCCATCCGCGTGAATCCGTAGCGTTATTCCGTGCGGAGCGCCTCGATCGGGTCCAGCGATGCCGCCTTCAGCGATGGATACAAGCCGAAGATGAAGCCCACCGCCGCAGCGATCGTGGTGGATGCGATCACCGATTGAATTGGCACGATCGTCGGCCACTTCGCGTACATGCCGATACCGTAGGCGAGCGCGAATCCAACGCCAATTCCCAGCAGTCCGCCCGCCAAGCTGATCACCAGCGATTCCACCAGAAATTGAAACAGGATGTCGCGTTTCGTCGCTCCCAGCGCGCGCCGAATCCCGATCTCCTTCGTGCGCTGCGTGACCGTTGCCAGCATGATGTTCATGATGCCGATGCCGCCGACGAACAGCGAAATTGCGGCGATGAAAACCAACACCTGCGACAACACATTCTTCGTCTGCTGCTGCTGGCGAATCAATTCCTCCGGCACGACCACCTTGTAGTCCGGCACTTCGCGATGCAGCCGCGACAGCGCGCGATCCGCCACTTCCGCACCCTCGCGCAGCGTCGATTCCGCGCGCGTCTTCAGGATGATTTCGTCCAGCTTGTCCGCGCGCGGATCATCCACCCCAAGGCGCCGGATCGCGGAGTTGAGCGGCAGGTAGATCGAACGATCAAGGTCGCCCACTTCGATCACGGTGCCTCCGCTCGACTTGCCGCGGGCGGCAAGGATGCCGATCACGGTGAATGATTCGCCGTCGATCAGCAGTGTCTGCCCGATGGGATTCACCAGCGGGAACGTGCTGCGCCGCACTTCATCGCCGATCACGCACACCTTCGCGGACGTTTCCACGTCGATGGGATTCAGGAAGCGTCCCTCCGCCACCGTGTAGCCGGAGATCATCGGGAGGTCCTCATTCGTCCCGTAAATGTCGAAGGGGAGCACGCGCCCGGTGCTTTGCACCTGCGACTCCATCTTCTTCAGGGGTGCCGCCGCCACGAGGTCGTTTCCCAGCAGGTACTTCAGCGTATTCAGGTCCGACCGCGTGATGCCGAACGGCGCCAGACGCTTCTGGTCCGACAGTTCCTTCCCCTTCAGTTCCACGGCGCGAATGCGAATCGTGTTCGTGCCGAGCGCGGAAAGCTGACGGTTCAATTCATCGCGCGCGCCGGAGCCGATTGCCGCAGTGCTGATCACGGCGGCCACGCCGAAGATGACGCCCAGCATCGTGAGGATGCTGCGCAGTTTGTGCATCGTGATTTCACGCGCACCGATTTTGATCGATTCAGTCAGTTGCATGGTTGAAGAGGAGGCGCGGCTGTCGCCCGCAATGAGTCAACAAGCCCCGTGCCCGTGAATGCAAAGGGGTTTTTGCCACCCCGCAGCATTCAAATTGTGCCGGTTGGGCTTGCCGTTTGCTCCGTGCGCCGTGAAAGGTGGCTCCAGAAATTAATCTCCCGATACTTGAACGCATCCTGCGTCCTTTTTCCTTCCAGGTTTTGGCACATTGACCCTCCGACAGATTTTGCTGGCTGGAATCCTTGTTGTTTCGCAGTTGGTTCCCGGCACCCCCACCGCCCATGAACATGCCACCGCTCAGGAAGCAAACGGCCGCCTGACGCTTCAGGAGCTTTTTCGCATCGCCGACGAACGGAACCCTCAACTTCTTGGCCAGCAGCGGCGCATCGACGCGATGAAGGGGCGCGTGCGGCAATCGCGCCTCTACCCGAATCCCGTGGTTGGCGCGCAGACCGAGGACATTCCGTCGCGCTCCTTCGACCTTGGGGACGGGAAGTCCTCCCTTTCGCTTGGCCAGCCGATCGTCGTGGGTCGGCGCCTGCGCGCCGCAGCCGCCGTGGAGAAGGCGGAGGTGCTCCGCGCGGAGGCCGAGTGGGACAAAATCCGCCGCGACGTCTTCCGGGAAATCGAGGCCCTCTACGTCGATATTCTCTACAACCGCGATGCGTTGGCGCTGCAGTTCGATCTGATTGATGCGGCGCAGAAGCTGAAGGGGAGCATGACCGACCGCAACGCCGGCGGCTTCGATCAGACGCGCATCGACCTTGAACTTCAGGAAATGAAGCGCGCCGTGCTTCGCATCATCACGGAGCGGGCGCAGGCGGGGGCGCGGCTGCGTGCGCTGCTCGGCGATTCGGACGTCGATCCGCTGTACCTGCAGGGGCACCTCGAACACCAGCTCGTCGGCCAGCAGATCACAAGACCAGAAGACGACCTCATCAACGCACATCCGGAAATGGACGTGGCGCGCGCCGCGACGCTGATTGCGGAAACGAAAATCGCGCTGGCGCGCGCGGAACGCATTCCCGACGTGACCATTTCCGGCAGTGTTGGCTACGATGGCCGCAGCGACAGCGGCATGGTGGGCGCGGGCATTTCGATGCCGCTGCCGATTTTCGACCGGAAGCAGGGCGCCATTGAGGAGGCCCGCGAACTTGCGCGAAGCGCCGACCGCGACCGCGAAACCACCTTCAACCGTCTGCGCGGCGATTTGCAGGAGGCGATTCTGCTGCTCAACGAAACCGACACGCTGATCACCGATTATCAGGAGGAATACGTTCCCACCGTCAAAGGCGCGTGGGAGGCGGGCATCGCGGAATACGGAGAGGGAAAGATCGGCGTCACTGAAGTGATTGATGCGCTGCGCACCTACATCAAGGTCCGCCAGACCGAGCTTCAGTACGTGCGCGATTACAACTACGCGCTCAACAACGTCCGCTATTTTGAAGGCTACTTGAAACAGGACGCCGCCGCGGGCGCTACTCCGCAGGAATAATCGCCGCGACAAGGCACGCGACCGCGAACGCCACGCCGTGCTGCGGGCCGAACAGTTCGATCCCCATCGCGATGCATGCGATCGGGGTGCGCGTTGCCGCCGCAAACACCGCGATGAATCCCAAGCCCGCCGCCAGGTCCGCAGGCAGGCCAAGGATCGGCGCGCACGCGCTTCCCATCGTGGCGCCCATGAAGAACAGCGGCGTCACTTCGCCCCCCTTGAATCCCGCGCTCAGCGTGATTGCCGTGAACAACAGCTTCCAGAACCAACTTAGCGGCTCCGCCCCGCCCGCCTTGAACGCGCGGACGATGCTGACGCCGTCGCCACCCGCTGTTGTCACGCCAAGGCCCAGATAGTCGCGCGTTCCCAGCGCCTGCGTCAGCGCGATGATCGCGGCGGCGCCGAGCACGGGCCGCAGCCACCACCAGCGCCCCACCAGCCGCTCCATCCATGTTCTCAGCAGGTGACCAAGCTGAATGAACAGCCCCGCCACCATGGCGCTCAGCAGTCCCATCATTGCAAACGCGGGAAGCTGCGGAAGCAGCGCCGCGTCAGTGCCCACGATGGCGTAGTGCGTATGCCTGATGCCAACAAATCCCACCCAGCGATCCGCCAGATGGCTCACCAAAAGACACGGCACCAGCCAATGCCATCGCACGCGGCGGAATCCCACCACTTCCAGCGCGAACAGCGCCCCCGTGACCGGCGTGCCAAACACTGCGCCGAACCCCGCCGCCATTCCGCAAACCAGCAGCGCCCGATATTCATCGCGCGACAGCTTCACGCCTGCGGTGAATCCCTCGGCAATGCACCCGCCAATCTGCACCGCCGTCCCCTCGCGCCCTGCGGAACCGCCGAACAGGTGCGTCGCCAAGGAACTGAAGAGCACCAGCGGCGCCATGCGTCGCGGAACACCGCCCCCCGGTTCGTGAATCTGTTCGATGATCAGCTTGTTTCCCCGATCAAGCGGCTTCATGCAACGATACAGGAAAACGATTCCCACGCCCGCCAGCGGCAGCAGCCACAGCAGCCACGGATGCTGCCATCGCACCCGCGTCATCACGTCCAGCGCCCACAGGAAGAACGCCACCACGCTCCCCGTGAGGAATCCCGTGCCTGCCAGCAGGTACGTCCATTTCAGGAGGAATGA
>JADZDZ010000003.1 GCA_020850785.1 Candidatus Sumerlaeota bacterium
ATTTTATATTACAAGATGCCGGAAAAAACCGCGGAGGTTCTGCGCGATGGCTGGTACCAAACGGGCGACATTGCGAAGGTGGATGAGGATGGCTTCCTGACGATCACGGACCGCCTGTCGCGATTCTCAAAGATCGGCGGCGAAATGGTGCCGCACATTCGCATCGAGGAGTCGCTTCAGAAGGCAACGGGAAGCGAGGAGCAGGTGTTCGCCGTGACGGGCGTTCCCGATGACAAGAAGGGGGAGCGGCTTTGCGTGCTTTACACGACGGGGGAGGAGAAGGCGCGTGCGGCCTGCGATGCGATCAGCGGCGCGGAGTACAATCTTCCCGCGTTGTGGCTTCCGAAGTGGAATGACTTCATCAAGGTGGATGCGATTCCGATTCTTGGCACGGGAAAGATGGACCTGCGCGGGATCAAGCAGTTGGCGCTGGAAAAGGGGAATCAGGAATAGGGAACGGAGCACTTCCCGAAATTTCGTAACCATTCAGAAATTGCGAGGGCGGGTGTGGCCTACGTCAGGGCGCGCACGGCGGCGGGAAGGTCTGGCATGGTGCGCAGTCCCGCAGGGGTTGGTTTCGCGCTGCGCTGGATGAGGCATTGCTGCCAGCCGGCGGCGAGGGGCGCGGTGCCGTCGGCCTCCGGTTCGTCGCCAATCAGTCCGATGGCGTTGCGAAGGGGTTCGGGGACGGCGTTGGTGGCGGTGTGGTAAATGTTTGGGTGCGGTTTTTCGTAGCCGGCTTCCGAGGAGAGAATGAGCGCGGACAATTTCGGAAGGATTCCGAGGCCGTCCAGAAGGGGCCTCAGGCGCGAGTCCCAATTGCTGATGACGCCGAAGGGGATGCCCCGTTCCTCAAGCAGGGCGAGGGCGGGGGGGACGTCGTTGTAGAGGCGCCAGCATTCGGGCTTGGCGAAGTGGTCGAAGAGGTCTTCGTAGAATTGGGGATCATCGGGTGTCTGATCGCGGAAGCAGAGGCGGATGACGCGGGTCCAGAAAGTGAGGGCCTCGGCGCGGGTGCTGCCGTAGACGGGTGCGCCGGTGGTCTTGTGGGGTGCGACGGCGTTTCGTGCGGCCTTCCACGCGCCCACGAAGGCGGCGTCGATCTGGGCGGCGGGAATGTGGACGTGGTATTTGGCGGCGATGGCCGCGTAGTGAAAGCCGACCGAGGGATGGGGAGGGAGGAGTGTGAATCCCGCATCAAAATAGATGAAGCGGCAGGGCTGCGCCATTGATCAGGAAATGTTCAGATCGGGGCAGTCTTCATGCAGTTTTACGATGTGGCGGCGAATCATGTAGAGTTGGAAGATGTTGTGCAGGAGGAGGAGTACGATGATGGCGGCGAGGGTTGTGGTGTGAATGAACGAGAAGGCGTCGAGCGGGGCGTTCATGTCTGCGGCGCTGATGATGAAGAGGGTGAGGAAGAAGAGGATGGAGGCGTAAATGAACATGCGGGGGCGTGATGCGTGCACGTTTTCGGGGATGGCTTCGAAGAGGAAGAGGTTCTTCCAACTGAGGTAGCAACTGACGAGGAGGAGGGGAACGGTGAGGAGGAGCATGGTGACAGCAGAGGTTTGAGTGGAGCCGCCGGCGCGAATTGCGCGGGCCAAGGGTGTTATTTTCCAGGCTGTCAGGTAGCGGGGGTCGCCGGTGAGGAAGGGGACGAAGACGATCATGGCGACAAAGCAAAGGATGACGACGGCAAGGAAGTAGAACTTTCGCATGGTTTCCTTCCAGGCGGCGGCGAAGATTTCCTCCGTGGAGGCCTTGCCGGCGACCTCCGTATAGATGGAGGGGTTGTAAACCTCCAGCGCCCAGTGTTTGCGCAGGTCCCTGCCCTTGCGAAATTCGCCGCGATTGGCGTAGAGATAGAGGAGCGGGGGTGCGATCATGGCGAAGGGGAAACGGAACGTGAGGAGGGCGAAGGCGCACAGGACCCCCACGATGAGGGCGATTTCGAAGGCATAAATGTCCAGAATCGCGCGCAGGTCGAAGCGGCGGAGGGCAGCGGCCCTTTTCTTCTGAAAATGAAGAAAGGTGGGCGGATTTCCGAGTTGGAAGGGGCGCAGCTTCAATGCGATTGGATCGGGGGTGCGGTCATGGGAGGGGTCGGTTTTGGGAGAATAGTGCATTGAGTGGGGAAGACTCGCAACCGGGGAGTGCATGGTGGGGGTGAGGCATTTTCACTTGCCACTGACGCGCTCCAACACCTTTTGCTTCTCGCCCGGCGTTGCGTCTCCCCGCTTTGGGGTAGGCGGCGCCGCAATTCGCCGCACGGATGCATGATGACGAAGCTCGTAATTGTTGAATCGCCGGCAAAGGCAAAGACGATCAGCCAGTTTCTTGGGAAGAAGTACCGGGTGGAGGCGTCGTTTGGCCATGTGCGCGACCTGCCGGAGAACGCCGAGCAGATCCCCGAGGAGATCAAGGGGGAGCCGTGGGCGCGCTTCGGCGTCAACATTGAGAAGGATTTTGATCCGGTTTATGTGGTGCCGGCGAGCAAGCGTAAGCAGATTGCACTGCTGAAGTCGGCGATGAAGGACGCGGATGAACTTCTTCTGGCAACGGACGAAGACCGTGAGGGGGAGTCCATCAGTTGGCATCTTGTTCAGGTGATGAAGCCGAAGGTTCCCTATCGGCGGATTGTGTTCCACGAGATCACGCGCGAGGCGATTGATGAGGCGCTGCGAAATCCGCGGGACATCGACGAGGACTTGGTGCGGGCGCAGGAAGGGCGGCGAATTTTGGATCGCCTGTTTGGGTACACGCTGTCGCCGGTGTTGTGGAAGAAGGTGCAATCGGGGCTGAGCGCGGGTCGGGTGCAGTCCGTCGCGGTGCGCCTGATCGTGGAGCGGGAAGAGGAACGGCGTGCGTTCAAGTCCAGCCAGTATTGGGGGCTTGAGGCGGAGTTCGCGGCGCCGACGGGGAAGTTCAAGGCGGAGCTGACGACGCTGGGAGGGAAGCGTCTGGCGAGCGGGAAGGATTTCGACGCGAAGACGGGCCTGCTGGCGAACGACAAGGTGTTCTACCTGGACAGTGAGGGGAAGGCGAACGACCTGGTGGCGCGGCTGACGGGTGCGCTGCCGTGGACTGTGAGCAACAGCGAGGAGAAGCCCGCGACGCAGCGTCCCTACGCGCCGTTCACGACGTCCACGCTGCAGCAGGAAGCGAATCGCAAGCTGGGCTTCGGCGCGAAGCGCACGATGCAGGCGGCACAGAAACTTTACGAGGGTGTCGATATTGGGGAAGGGGATCGCGTTGGTCTGATCACCTACATGCGCACGGACTCGGTGACGCTGTCGGACAAGGCGCTGAAGGATGCGCAGTCCGTGATCGCTGATATATATGGTCGGGACTACGCACGGGGTGCGCGGCCCTACAAGACAAAGCAGCGCAATGCGCAGGAAGCGCACGAGGCAATCCGCCCGACGGAGCTTTCCCGGCGACCGGCGGACGTGAAGCAGTACCTTGATCGGGAGGAGTTCGCGCTGTACGAGTTGATCTGGAAGCGGACGATTGCGAGCCAGATGCCCGACGCGGAATTGCTGCGGACGAGCCTTGAAATCACTGCGGACAATGGCAAGGGGGGGCAGGGAATTTTCAGCGCGAGCGGGAAGAAGATTCTCTTTCCGGGCTTCCTTCGGGCGTATGTGGAGGGCTCTGATGATCCGACGGCGGAGTTGGGCGATCAGGAAATGATCCTGCCGGACCTGAAGGTGGGGGAGAAGATTCACTCCGCCAAGGGAGCGGGTGCGGCGAGGGGGACGGTGCTGGAAACGTTGGCGGCAAAGAAGCACGAAACGCTGCCGCCGGCGCGCTACACGGAAGCATCGCTGGTGAAAAAACTGGAGGAGGAATCCATCGGGCGACCCTCCACCTACGCGTCGATCATCAGCACGATTCAGGATCGCGGATATGTTTCCGTGAACAAGTCGAAGCAGCTTGTGCCGACGTTTGTGGCGATGGCGGTGACGGATTTGCTGCGCAATCATTTCGGGGAGTACGTGGACATCCGCTTCACGGCGAAGCTGGAGGACGAACTCGACGAAATCGCGCAGGGGAAGATGACGTGGCTGGATCACATCAAGGCGTTCTATCGGGGAACGAAGTCCGATCCGGGCCTTGAGCGGATCGTGAACAAGAAGGCGGATGAGATTCCCTTCCCGAATATCACGCTGGGAAATGATCCGGATTCGGGGGAACCGATCGAGGTGCGTGTGGGGCGCAACGGGGCCTACCTGATGCGCGGATCGAACGGGGCGTCGGTGACGGCGCCGATTCCGGAAAGCCTCGCGCCGGCGGACCTGACGGTTGCGGAGGCGGCGCGTCTGCTTCAGGCGAAGGCGGAGGGGCCGCGCAAGGTGGGCGTGGACCCGAAGAGCGGCGAGACGATTTATGCGATGACGGGGCGCTTCGGCGCGTATGTGCAGGTTGGGGAAACGCCGGAGGACAAGAAGGCGCCGAAGCCGCGTCGCGCGAGTCTGGAGGCGGGCCAGCAGATCGAGACGGTGACGCTGGAGGAGGCGCTGATGCTGTTGTCGCTGCCGCGTGAATTGGGAATTCACCCGGAAACGAAGAATCCGATCGTCGCGAACAAGGGGCGCTTCGGTCCCTATGTGCAGCACGACAAGGATTATCGTTCGCTGAAGAAGGAGGACAATGTCTATACGGTCACCTTCGAGCGGGCGATGGAACTGCTGAGCGCGCCGAAGGAAATGCGCGGTGCGCGGGGCGCGTCGTCGCGGAACGTGCTGAAGGATTTCGGGAAGTCTCCGGATGGCGCGAGCATTCAGGCGCTGGAGGGGCGTTACGGGTCCTACGTGACCGATGGAAAGAACAACGCGACGATTCCGAAGGGGGAATCCGTGGAGGAAATGACGCTGGCGCGGGCGCAGGAGTTGATCAATGAGCGCGTCGCGAGCGGAGGCGGAAAGTCGAAGGGAAGAAAGAAGCCTTCGGCGATGACGGCCAAGACGGTTCCGGCGAAGAAGAAGGCGCCCGCGAAGAAGAAGTAAACGGACTTGTTGCTTTTCCGCAACGCGGCGTACGAAAAGGAACACTTGGATTGGGATGTGGCTGAAATTGCTGCTGCCAACGGGAGTTGATTACTGGCAGGAGTTTCGCGGTCCCGTGTGGTTCTGCTTCTCCATTTACCAAAGGTGAGTCATTCCATGCGTCGCCATGTCGCCGCTGCCTCGTTGATGCTTCCCTGCACTCTTGCTATTGCGAATATCGCACGCGCGCAGGACCCATCAGTGCTCATCGTGAACGAGTTCATGGCGAGCAATTCGACAACGCTGGCGGATGGTGATGGAGACTATTCGGATTGGGTCGAGATATACAATCCGGGCGGCAGCGCCGTTTCGCTGAATGGATGCTATTTGACGGACAATCCGTCGTCGCTGACGAAGTGGCAATTCCCCGCTGCGGCGAACATCACGGTGCCTGCGGGCGGTTATATCATCGTGTTCGCTTCCGACAAGGGGGTGTCGGGCACGTACGTGGATTCGACGGGGCGGTGAACGGCACGGCACAGTCCAGCGCGTCGGGCTTGACCGTTCTCATCAATGCCACAACACAGGTGAAGGCCCGCGCCCTCAATG
>JADZDZ010000004.1 GCA_020850785.1 Candidatus Sumerlaeota bacterium
ACGCAGACCTTCACCAGCGCGCTGAGTTCGTCATCACCAACAACAACGGCACCATCACGCTTCAGAAGGAATCGACGACCGATCCGGGAAATGATTCCCAGGCCCCCTGGTTGTTGGACGTGCAGCCAACCGAGGCGGGAAACATGCTGCGCTGGCGCAGTCACACCTACGGAAAATACACCATCGAGCTGAACAGCCCCGACGAGAAGAACAAGGTCGTCATCGCAAAGGGAAAAATGGTCACGCTGGAACTTATGACCGACGTGATGTTCGACTATTCGAAGCGCGCCTTTGATCTGGGCATCGGCCTCGTCGCCGCGTTCGTGTTCCTGCTGGGGCTGATGAAGGTGGGGGAGGATGCGGGCATTGTGGACATTTGCGCGCGCGCCATGGGGCCGATCATCCGCCTCCTTTTCCCCGGCATCCCACCGGGCCATCCCGCCAACGGCGCCGTTGTGATGAGCGTCACCACCGGCATCTTCGGCCTTGGAAACGCATCCACTCCCATTGGGCTGAAGGCGATCGCCGAACTGCAGAGACTGAATCCGCGCAAGGACACCGCCACGGACGCCATGTGCATGTTCGTCGGCTACAACACTGCGGGCTTCACGCTGATTCCCACGTCCATCATCGCCACCATGAAGTCGGCGGGAACGATTTCACCGCTCTCCGTGATCGCGCCATCCATCATCGCGGGACTCGCATCGACCATCGCGGCGATCATTGCCGTTCGGGTGCTTGGTGCCCTTCCGATGTTCAAGATCACCTACACGCAGGAAGAGTTGGACGCGGTTGCGGCGGAAAATTCCACGGACGCAGCCGCGTCCTGAGATTCTGAAAGGAGCCACAGGCCATGGATACACAATCAATTCAGAATCTGCTGAACACCTTCTCGCTGTGGATGATTCCGGGGCTCTTCATCGCAATCCTGATCATGGGATTGCTGAAACGCGTCAGCATGTACGAATCGTTCGTGGAAGGCGGCAAGGATGGATTTGAAACCTTCCTGCGCATCCTTCCCTACCTCGTGACGATTTTCATCGCCATCGGCATGGTTCGCGAATGCGGCTTGATGGAGATGATTGCCAACGCAACGGGTGGATACTTGCGCAAGGTGCTGATGCCGACCGACGTGCTGCCGGTGGCGCTGATGCGCTCGTTGTCGGGCGGAGGCTCCTTCGGCATCGTTGCGGAAATCATCAAGGCGGACCCCAATGGCTATTCCGCTTTTGTCGCCGCAACGGTCTATGGTTCGTCGGAAACGACGTTCTATGTTATCGCGCTGTATTTTGGTTCCGTTGGCATCAAGAAGATTCGGCACGCGCTCCTCGCGGGGTTGATCGCGGATTTCGTGGGCATTGTCGCGGCGCTGGTCGTTTGCTACTTCCTGTTTGACGGAGCGAAGTATTTCGCGACCCACTAAGGCGGCGATGCAAAACGAAGAGAACGATTCCCGCATTGCTGCGCACGGCGACCCGCCACCACCGCGCAGCGTGCAGGACACCGTCCTTCGCAATTCCGCTTTGCTGGGAATCGTCTTTGTTTTCAACCTCTTCGCGGGTCTGATCACCTCATCGCTGCTCACGCATCTGCTGGGTCGCGACCTTTACGGCGTTTACGGGAATTATTTTCGTCTCTATTCGTGGCTGGCGACCATCAGCGCCTTCATTCTTCCGCCGGTCATTGTTCGCTATGTTGCGGAGTTGATCGGCGCGGGGCGTGTTGGCCGCACTTGGCGACTGCTGAAGGTTTCCCTCTGGCTGCAGGCGGCGAACATCCTCGTTGTCTTTGCCGCCTATTTGATTTTTGCGCTGCTGACGAAACAGTTTGGCGGCGTCGGCGCGACGATGCTGGCGGCAATCTTCGTGGCATCCATCGGCCAATGTTTTGGTCAGGTGTGGGACAGTTTCCTCCGCGGGTTTCAGGATTTCAAGGCGCCCGCCTTTGCGAATTTCGCCGGTGCCATCGCGCGACTGATCGGTTACTCGCTGCTGTTCTTTGCCGCGATTGCGTCGGTGACTGGAACGATGTGGGTCTTCGCCACCAGCAACATCGTGTACATGATGGTGCTGGCGGTTGCCGTCATCATGCTTCACCGCGCAAGGCCGGGCACGGGAAGCGACGTCGTTCCCGAAACCGGCCTTCGCAAGCGCATCATCGAGTATGCCAGCATGATGGGCGCGGGCGGTTTGCTTTCCATGGTCATCTGGTACAACGTGGAAACATTCATGATCGCCGAATGGTGGAGCGGCAAGCCGGGCCGCGACGCGGAACTCGCATTCTACACGCTTGCGATCACGTTGTCATCGCTCCCGGTTCGCATTGGGAAGATGATGTCGCAGGCACTTCTCCCCGCGTTTTCCGAGCTTTACGGCAGCGGCGAAATGGACCGGCTGCGGCGCGGCTTTCATCAGGCCACCATTCTCAGCACCATCATCGGCGCGTTCCTGTGCTGCGTGGGTGCCGCCTGCGCGACGCCGTTCATTCGTTTGTTGTATCCCGATGACATGCTTGGCGCGGTGATTCCCTTTCAACTCATGCTGATTCCCGTGCTCTTCATGTCGATCAATCACGCGGGAAGCGCGGCGCTGTCGGCCCTGGAATGGCAGCGATTCTACCTCGCCACGACGATCGTGTTGGTTCCGATCAACCTCGCGCTGGACTGGTGGCTTGTGCCGAAACACGGCGCCCTTGGTGCATCAATTGTGAACGCGATCATGCAGACCCTTGCGGTGCTGACGGGGCTTTATTACATTTGCGTGCGCAGGAAAATCGGCTTTCCCGTGCGCAAGGCCGCCGCTTCCCTCATGGCTGCGCTCATCACCGCCGGTCTGGCCTTTGGCTTCACGTTGCTGGCGGACGGGGTTCGCCTTCATGACGTGGCGACACTTGCGATCATCGCCGTGGGGGCGACCGTGATCTACCTGCTGCTGTTGAGGATTTTCGGTGTCATGGGCGAGGGGGAACGGGCGGCGCTCATGCGCGGCGAGCGGCTGCTTCCCGAATCGCTTCGCGCTGTTTATCGTCAGCTTGTCGCACTCGCGGCGGGAAAATGAACCGCGCGCCGACCTTTGTGAGCGTCATTGTTCCCACCTACCGGCGGGAAGCGATGTTGCGCGAAACGCTCGACAGCGTGCTCGCGCTCGACCATCCGAACTTCGAAGTCATTGTCTACGATCAGTCGCCCTCGCATGAACCGGAAACAGTTCGCTATCTGGAGCAATTCGCGCAGCGCGGGAACTGCCACGTTTACCGCGACCGCATCGCATCGCTTCCCCGTGCGCGCAACGCGGCATTCCTTCGTTCGCGCGGCGACATCATTCTTTTCATCGACGATGACGTGCTGCTGCCGCGCGACTTCATTCAGCGCCACCTGAAGCTCTACGAAAAGGAGCGCGTTGCCGCCGTGGCGGGGCGTATTGTCTACCCCGGCGAAGACCCCGGTGCGCAGCGTCCGCTGCCGGTCTCCGCGCGGGCGGCGCGCGATCGCGTTGATCTTCAGATCATGCGCCACACGACGCCGATTATGAATCCGCTGCACATCGGCGGAGGAAATTTCAGCGTGCGGCGTTGCTGGATGGAGGCAAATGGCGGCTTCAGCAACACCATGCGTGGAAGCGCACTCGGCGAGGACATTGAATTCGCGGGACGGCTGAGGCGTCGCGGCGGCGTGATCGTGTATGATCCCAATGCGTGGTTGATTCACCGCGTGGACCCGTCGGGTGGTTGCCGCATTGACGATGCTTCGCAGTTCGCGCGGCAACGCGATCGCATGAGGAATTTTTATTATGCGATTTTTCACGGCGCGGGATGGAAGTGTGGCATTGCCGTGTGGAAGCGTCGCATCCGCAATCGCGTGACGGGGGGCGAGTTGCCGCGTGACGGCGGCGCTGCGACTCCGCGTCGTTCGCTGTTCGGCAGGGGAGCGGCCGCTGCGGGGCGATTTTTCGGGGCTGCGGAGGGAATCGCGAGAAGCCTCAGCCATCGCGGAACCTGGGGAGACCTGGAAGCGCTGCGGAGCCTGTCCATTTCCTCGCGCAAGCCGCCGTTCATCTCTGTCGTGATTGCGACGCTGAATCGCGAGCGCATCCTGTGCGAAACAATCACGTCCATCCTTGCGCAGGATTATCCTGATTTTGAAATCATCGTTGTCG
Organism: Candidatus Sumerlaeota bacterium; assembly: GCA_020850785.1. Lineage (GTDB taxonomy): Bacteria > Sumerlaeota > Sumerlaeia > SLMS01 > SLMS01 > JADZDZ01. The sequence continues at coordinate 4,155 of JADZDZ010000004.1, forward strand.
ATCAAACGGAGAAGCACGACGACGATACGCAGCGTTTTCTTCACGTCCATCATGCGGAGGGAAGGATTCGCTGGATTCGCGAATCCATCAAGGGCGCCTCGCGCGCGCGAAACATCGGCGTATATTACGCCAAAGGTGATGTCCTTCTCTTCGTTGATGATGATGTGACGGCCCTGCCGGGGCTCATTAGCGCGCACGCGCGACGCTATCACGACAGCCCGCGCCATTGGTGCACGGGCGGGCGCATCGTGCGCCCTTGGGAAAATCCCGACGCGGCGAAACCCTTTCCGCGCGGCGTCAATCCACTGGGATTTGAAGCGCCGGTGTGCTACCACACAACGCCGTTTCCCGACGTGCTGCACGTGATCACCTGCAATCTTTCCATTCGACGGGATGTGTTCGTCATGATCGGCGGCTTCGACGAATGGTATCACAACTACGGCGAAGACCTGGACCTGATCGGTCGTCTTCGCGAAGCGGGCGGGCGCGCCGCCTATGATCCCGCGCCGGCGCTGATTCATCACGTCGCGCCCAGCGGTGGCACCCGCATCGCGCGCGGCGACGCCTACGCGGTTGGCCGCAGCCGCGGCGTCTATCATCACTATTCCGTGCTGCGGGTGGTGGGGCTGCGTGGCTGGCTGGGTGTCACCATCGGCAGGATTGGCGGGCAGGCGGGGCGCTTCACCGCGCGGCTTCTGGGGCGCAGGCGCGAGAAGGAGCATGGCCCCGTGGACGAGCTGATGGCTCGCGGCCGCACGGGGGCGCTTTCCGCCGTCTCCTACAAGCTGAAACAGGCGGCGGGGAGCGCGCTCGCCTTCATCGAGGCGCTGAGGCTCCTTCGCGCGGGAAAGCGAACGCGCGGTGATTACTTTCGCACTGCAGCGCAGGCCAAAAAAAAGCGCGGGCAATCTGCCCGCGCCGGTGAATCATCCACTGCATCGTAATCAATAGGCGCGGGCGAACAGCGCGCGGTGCACCGCCGGCTTGCCGGAGAAAATATCCACGTCGCCGGGCTGCGCCTTCCCACCATCGAATGGAATGCACCGCAGCGTCGCCTTCGTGGCGTTCTTGATCGCCGCCTCGGTTTCGCCGGTGCCGTCCCAACCCACGCGCATGAATCCCTTCTTTGTTTCGATGAACTCCTGAAATTCCGCCCAGGACTTCGGTTCGTGCGTGGAGGCATCGCGGAAATCGCGCGCCGTTTTCAGCAGGTTCGCCTGAATCGCCACCAGCAGATTTTCCACGGTGCCCACGATATCGTCCCACTTCACGAAGGTTTTTTCGCCGGTGTCGCGACGCGCGATTGCAACGGTGCCGTTCTCCAGGTCCTTCGGGCCAAGTTCAATGCGCACCGGAACCCCCTTCAATTCCCATTCGGTGAACTTGAAACCGGGCCGCAGGTTGTCGCGGTTGTCTTCGCGCACGCGAACGCCCTTTGCGCGCAACGCCTTTGCAAACGCCGCCGCCTTTTCCTTCAACGCCCCTTCAAGGCCCGCCTTGGGAATCGTCACGATGACCACCTGCACGGGAGCAACGCGCGGCGGCAGCTTCAACCCATTGTCGTCGCCGTGCGTCATGATCACGCCGCCGATCAAGCGCGTGGACACCCCCCAGCTTGTGGTCCACGCCACCTTCATCGTGTTGTCTTCGTCCAGAAACTTGATGTC
>JADZDZ010000005.1 GCA_020850785.1 Candidatus Sumerlaeota bacterium
TGTCGCAGGAACGATGATTCTTCGCATCGTCAGTCGTGTAGTCGGTGTGGGATAATGTGCCCGGCGTGAAGTTGAAAAGGCGCAGTCCCAGTTCCCGCGACCAATTGCTGATGTCATCATTGTACCATTCATAGGGCGGAATCCACCAGGTGATCCGCGCGCGAGGAACATCAAAATTCTCCAGCGCGGTGATATTCTTCACAAGGTCGCTCATGAATTGCTCGCGCGTGACGAGCGTCTTTTCACGATCCTCCCAAGGACAGTAGAGCAGGTGCTCGTAGGAGTGCGGCCCCAGATAGTGGCCATCATGAACGAGTTTCCTGATGGCGTTCCTGTTCGCTGGATTTTCCAGAAAGTCACCAGTGAAGAAGAATGATCCGGGAACCTTCTCCTCCGCCAGCACCTCCGCAACGTGATTTGCTCCTTCACCGAAATCCCCCCCGGTGAAGATCAGTGCCATTTCCTTCTTGTCGCGCGGTGCGCGAATTACACCGCCATAGGAGAACTCAAAGCTCATTATCTATTTCACCGGAACCTGAAGTATGTCTGCCGCATCGGAGCGCACATCACTATTGAAGTCCACCACTTCGGGAGAGACTGGATAGCCAAGCAGATAATTCACCAACGTACCACGGTTTGCGCCGGAACTCTTCTGCGCAACATCGAAGAGGTAGCCGCCTCCGTTCACCAGAGTCGTGAAGTTTCCCGTGATCGACCTGCGATCGCTGGAGAGCGGAGCCCCATAGGCCGTGTAGCCCGAAACGGCATCGCCGATGCTGACATAGATTGTGCCGTCATCCGGTGAATAATCGCAAATGGCGATAAAGTTGCTGCCAACGTTCACGAAATTTGAATTCACCTGTCCAGTGTAAAGGTTGGCAGAGTAGACGAAGCTGCCGGGGTTTTGATTGCCGTCGAAATAGTCGAAGCAAAGAATCGAACCATTCAGTGAGGAAACAACGGGGTTTCCTACGTTGATGCCATCGGGCTGCGGCGCAAGAAGCGGAAAGACAATCGGCGAGGATGGCGTGGAATTCGTATTAAGAATGTTGATATCCCAATAGGTTCGACCGCCCTGCCCTGTGCCGGTCACGTTTAGGCAGTCAAAGACGACCAACTGGTCATCGATCCAATCCAAGGCGTCGATGCGGTAGATGGTGTCGTTGTAAACACCCTCGGCCGTGGTTGGGTGAAATACGGTGTAAGTTGAAAAAACCGCGGGCGTTACTCCGAAGTCCAATATGTAAATGAAATTATCCTTCAAACCGGGGTTGAATCCCGTCAGCGCCAACTTGCGGCCGCTGGGGGAAAAGGCGATCGATGCGAAACCGCTGGTTCCCTGAATCTGTCCGCTGCCGCTGCCGGTGACGGAGGCGTAATAGAGCGTATGATCGAGCCCCACGAAATAGGCATCACCAGTCAACGGATCGATTGCATACGGCTTTGCGGAACCGGGGTCTGAAACTCCGCCTTGGAACGCATTTGTGACCACGTTCAACATAAGCGGAAAGTTCTGCAAATCCATGGACTGGTAAAGCTTGTTGTCATTTCCGATGGTGTAGTAGTGTCGCGTGCCTGTCGCCGGAGGATCATCCGGCGGCGGTTCGGACGTTCCGGCACTTCCGATGCCCACGGCCGCGAAGGCGTTCTTTATCGCGTTATGCTCCGTGGAACCATTTCCGTAATCCGCAATTGCCACATCCTCCAATGCCTTGCGTGTGTCAGCGAAATTGGATTGTTTTAGCAGCTTCGTCGTAAGCGCCTTGTAGTAAAGCGACGCGGCCTTCGTGCGTCCCAAGGAGTTCGTCACATTGTAAGCCGCTTTGTTGGGAATACCAGAATTGACGTGCACGCCGCCATTGTCCTGCGATACCGACAATTGCACGAATTCATCCATGTGGGCCGGTTGCCAGCCTCTATCCTCAAAGCTGTTGCCGCCGTTGTGGGGATTCTGCAAATCGCGCAGCGCTCCCGACGGGAAGCTGGACAGCTTCACAACGTCCTCGCCCATGCGGTAATCATCCGCATCCACCATGATGCCGAAGACATCCGAAAAGGATTCATTCAAGGCGCCCGATTGATTCTTGTATTCCAGATTGGCGCTCTTCTCCGTCACGCCGTGTGTCATTTCGTGTGCCGCAACGTCCAGCCCTCGCGCCAGCGCCTGAAATTGAGTGCCTCCATCGCCGTACATCATGAACTGCCCGTTCCAGAAGGCATTGTCCAGATTCTGATCAAGATGCACGATGGAGAGAATCGACCCGCCCTGACCATCCAGCGAGTTTCGATTATGTTGAGTACGGAAATATTCGTAGGCGACCGCGCCATAATCATGCGCAGACACGGCGGTGCGATCCGACCAGGTGTTATTGTTGGAAGTAATGAAGTATATCTGGGAACTCGAATTGGCGGGCTGATTGCGCAGGTCAAGCGTGACAATCGCACCCTTCGGATCGTTGGGCAACGTGGACGCGCCGGCGTTGTACATGGGTCGCGTCGTGTCGATCATGTAGTAGGTGCTGCCCACTTGATAGCCACGCACGGTTTTCGACTGATTGAGCAGGTTCTGCGCGCTCGCCGTGGTTGGCCCGTCCGCCTGCGTGTTGTTGTAATACTCCAGAATCTCGCCGGTTGTTGCGTCGATGAAGAAGCGATAGCGATCCTTGAAATTCGGACGGTCTTCCACGAGCCAAACGAGATGCGTGTCATCGCCGGGGTTGCGCTGCCAATAATACAACGTCGCTTCCGGACCGTTGTACTTCAGCAAGTCCGCATTGGCTGCAGTCGGAGGATCAATCTGCACGCCATCGAAGGCCATCTGCTGCTGCGCGGTCAGGATCGCCTGCGCGGAGGAGGTAATCGTCGCGGTCTTTGCACCGCGAACAGATTTCCCGTCGGTGGACAGCAGGCAGGAAATCGCTGTCATCTCACCCGCGCTGTCAAAATGTGCCGCAAGCTGGCGGCCCCAGAACGGAATGCCGTTCAATTGCTGCTCAAAGAATAAATGAGCTCCGCCCTTGGCATCGAATTCAGTCCGCTCCAACCGCAGATCGCCGTCAGCATCGGCGATGGCGAAAATCGCCCGATTGGCGCGCACAAAGTCACGGGCGGCGGCCTCCGGCGTCTGGCCGCTGGAAATTTTCACAAGAGACCGCTTCCCCGCAGCGGCATTCGGCGTCACAGCGGTGACACCACGATACACGTCGCTGGAAACAATCACGTCACCATGATTGATGCTCTGCGTGCGGGAGATGGATTGGCCAAACGCCGGAAGCTTGCGTCCCCTTGCCACGGCGGCACGCCGATTCGCAGCAGCGGAAGGGGTGGAAGCAATGTGCGACGCAAGGGATTGGAGGCTCTTGGCGGAAA
>JADZDZ010000006.1 GCA_020850785.1 Candidatus Sumerlaeota bacterium
AATGCGATTCTGGAAGGGAAGTTCGCGAACACGAAGTTCGAGAAGGATCCAATTTTCGGGCTGGAGATTCCGCAGGAATGCCCCGGCGTTCCCGCGAAGGCGTTGCGGCCGCGCGATTCCTGGGCGGATGGAGCCGCCTACGATGCGGCGGCGCACAAGCTGGCGGGGATGTTCCACAAGAATTTCGAGAAGTACAAGGACCGCGCTTCGCAGGAGATTCTGGACGGCAGCCCGCTGTCGGGGCGGTAGGGCGCGCAACCGCTGCGCTGTCTACGGCTGGATGAATCTCAGAGGAAATGGCCGCAGCCGGGGCATTGTTTGGCTGTGATTTCAACGCGCAGGCCGCAGCTTGGGCATGGGATGTCCACGTTGCTCTGCGACTGGGCCGTGCGGTACATCTGAAAGTTTGAACGACGCAGCGAGGAGCCTTTTGTCGGTTCGCCCGGTTGCTTCAGTTGTGGTGGTTCGATTTCGCCGTAGTCATTCTTTCTCACCGCGCCGGTGCGGCGCTGCGATGACGGCGGATCAATTTCCGATTCAAGCGGTTCTGGATCCAACTGCGGGGAAACGGACTTGCCGCGATCGCGCAGGGCGGGCGCGGAGGGCGTTGCGAGCGGGGACGCTTCAACTTCGAAGCGCGATGAAATGCCCGGCGTTCCCGGTGGAGGAACGGGACTGTTCTCATTGCTGACGCGGAAGCGGCCCGACTGCGGATCGACGTCAACTTCCTGACGGCTTGATGAGGGTGACGCGGTGGCGGAAGGGAACACGCCGGAAATGCGGATGCGCGCGGAGGAATTGTTGGTGCGTTCCGCCTGGCCGCTGACAGGGAGCGGCGTGTGTGGTGACGGGGACGTCGGTGGCTGAAAAGGAACGGGGTGGCGATCAGAGCCTTCCGGCACGTGATGCGCGCGGTTCTGCAATTCCTTGACGGTGGGCGGCATCTTCACGCGTTCGCTCGCGTCAACGGTGGCCGCCGGCGCGGGCTTGCGGTTGCTGGAGGGGGGCTCCGGTGCTTCCCAAGGGGAGATGCGTCCCTTCTCATAGTGCTGGTCGAGAAGGAACATCGTGAGATCGACGAGGTAGTCGGAGAAGCCAACCTCGTCACGATACAACTGCACATTGCGATTCAGGATTTCCAGAATCTCTTCGCGAGTGAAGCCTTCCTGTGCGGGTTTGATGGTCACGATATCCTTGGTCTGGCCGTGAAAAATGAAATCTGCGATAATAGTCTTAAAAAACTTCCAGCCGTCAACCAATCATGCGGAAGGGAAGGCTGTTTGGCAGGCGAAAAGAGTGGTAAAGGTGCCCAGATCGGGGATGGTGAGAAGGTTTTTCGGCGGATTATCCGGGATTTCCTGATGGTGGCGGACCCAAACGGCGCGCCAGCCAAGTTCGAGCGTGGGGAGCACATCCTCCGCGAATGAATCGCCGACCATCAGCAGGCGGGATGGATCGCCGAGGGACTGCTGGGCGGCGCGGAAAAAATCGGGCGATGGCTTCGCACCACACCCTTCGTTCGCGCACTGGACGAACTCAATCTTCATGGGAAGGAATGCAAGCTTGGCGAGTTGCACATCGCGTGCGCCGTTCGTCAGCACGCCGACGCGCGCGATGGAGCAGGCAAAGGCGACAGCCTCCACCGCGCCGGGAAGAAGCGCCGGCTCCTCAAGATATTTCGCGAGGTAGTGGCGGCTCATTTCCTCCGCATCGTTGGAGGAACAACCGCAGGCCATCTGATTCAGGACGAGTTCGAAGCGCCGCACGCGAAGCACATTCCAGTCCACGCGGCCCTTCGCCAGCTCGCCCCACAGCGCATCGTTGTGCTGCTTGAAGGCCGCCATGAACTGCATGGGAGGCAGGCCGTACCGCGTGCAGATGTGCCCGATGGCGCGACGACTGGCGGAGGCATGATCCCAGATGGTGTTGTCCAGGTCGAAGAAAATCCAGTCCAGAGAATCTGGTTGTATATGCATCTATACACGCCTTGGGTTCCCCTGGGCCTTGAAGGCGTTGGGGCAGAGTTTTTGGATCGGGCACGCGTCGCACTTGGGGTTGCGGGCGTGGCAGGTTTTTCGGCCGTGGGCAATGACCGTGGTCGCGAAGGATGTCCAGTCATCGGGAGGGAGCAGGGCGCCAATGTCGAATTCGATCTTTTCCGGGTCGAATTCCTTCGTCAGCTTCAGGCGGTGCATGATGCGGGTGAAGTGGGTGTCCACGGAAAGGCCGGGATACTGGAAGCCGTGCATGCGGACGACATTCGCGGTCTTGCGCGCTGCGCCGCGCAGCGTGATCAGGTCCTCGATGCGGTTCGGAACCACGCCGGCGAAATCGTCAACCAACGTTTGGCAACAGGCGCGCAGGGATTTCGCCTTCGCGTTGAAGAAGCCGGTGGTGCGGATGTCCTCCTCCAGTTCGCCCTCCGGGGCGGCGGCGAAGGCCTTCGGGGTTTTGTACTTCCTGAACAGGCCGGGTGTGACCTGATTCACGCGCTCGTCGGTGCATTGCGCGGAAAGGATCGTGGCAATGAGCAGTTGGAAGGGAGTCTTGAAATTGAGCGCGCACTTCGCGTCGGGAAATTCCCGGCGAAGGGTGGCGGCGATTTCGCGAGCGCGTCCGACGTCGGCTGGCTTCGGTTTGCGCCTTGCGATTTCCGCCTTCATGCGATCATCAACGACTGTCCACTGCTTCGATGATGCGTGATCAGTGAGTGGCTTCGCTGCGGGCATCTATTTTCCTCCGCCGCGCCGCGCGGAGGCGAACGCGAGGAATTCTTCCACGCCAAGACAGTTCAACACGTCGTCCTTCGTGGCCCAACCTTTTCGAAGAATGGCAACTGCGTATTCGGCGTCATTGAGGCCATCGATGCTGTGGGCGTCGGGCCCGACGGTGAGCTTGCAACCGAGGTCGAGCGCATAGCGGAGGAATCGCCAATCCATGTCCAGCCGGCGCGGGTTGCCGTTGATCTCGATGGCGACGTTGTTCTCCGCAGCGCAGCGGATCACGGCCTTCTGGTCCACGCGGTAGCCATCGCGAATCAGCAACTGGCGCCCGGTCATGTGTCCCAGCACTGTCGTGTGGGGATTTTCAATCGCGCGGCAGATTCGGGCGGTTTGTTCCTTTTCCGTGAGCGTGAAATGGGAATGCACCGATGCGACGATGAAATCAAAAGTGCGGAGGACGTGATCGGGATAGTCGAGGTCGCCGTTGGGGAGGATGTCGCTTTCGACTCCCTTCAGCAGCCGCACGCCGCGGCGCGCGTACTGCCTGTTCAGCGCATCAATCTCCGCGTGT
>JADZDZ010000007.1 GCA_020850785.1 Candidatus Sumerlaeota bacterium
CGCTACTACCAATACATGCAGATGGGGGATGACTACATCGTGAACGAGCAATCCTCGTTCGAGGTCGTCACCGCCAGCGAGGGGCAGACGGTGGAGTGTGACGCGCAGGGAGTGATCAAGGTGAATGGACAGCCGGTGCCGCCGAACCTGCTGCCAACACACCCGAACGGGATGCCGCACGAATTCAAGTACACCGTGGCAAAGGATTCGGTGGGGATGCTGATGAGCCACCCGGTGGTCGATAATGGTCTGTTTGGCGGTGCGATTCTGGCGGGAAGCGCGAACTCTCCGCGGGACGCACAGGCGCAGGGGCGCAATATCCGCGATCTGGACAAGGCGAGTCAGGCGAAGCGCATCGCCGGTTGGGGGATCGCAGAGGATGGGGAAATCAATGGTGTGGTGATGTTCTGTTACTACCCGCCGCAGCGGCGCAGGTGGTTCGGAACGGGAGGTTTATGGAAAACATTTCCTCCCGATTATCCGCAACCACGTGAGTAGGGCCTTGCCTACGTCGCCCCCCGCGGACGATATTGGAGCGCATGAAGGAGTCGATGTAGCGCGATGCGGGCTGAACTGAACCAAAATACGAAACAATTTTTGAAGGAAATGCGGGACGCATTCGGTGAGGAGGTGCGCACGGACAAGATGAGTCGTGGCCTCTACTCCACCGATGCGAGCATTTACATGCAGATGCCGCTGGGTGTTTTCACGCCCAAGCAGCGCGGCGAAGTGCGCCGGGCGATGAAGCTGGCGCATCAGTTCGGCGTGCCGGTGCTTCCGCGCGCGGGCGGGACCAGCCTTGCAGGCCAGACGACGGGCGATGGCGCGTTTGTTCTGGATATCAGCAAGCACATGGACGAATTGGAAGAGTTGAACGTTGAACAGCAGTGGGCCGTGGTGGGGCCGGGTGTTGTCCGCGACCGACTGAACAGCAAGATCGTGCAGCACGGCCTGTGGTTCGCGCCGGAGACGAGCACCAGCAACCGCGCGAACATTGCGGGCATGATGGGAAACAATTCGTCGGGCATGATGTCCATTCGTTACGGAATCACCATGCGCCACATCCTTGGCGCGTGGGCGATGCTGGCGGATGGAAGCGAGTTTTACTTCGGTCGGCGCGAGGAGATGGATGATCGCGGGCGCGAACTGCTCGACCAGTTGATGGAGATCGTGAACCGCAATCGCGCGCTGATAGAGGAGAAATTTCCGAAGGTGATTCGGCGCGTGGGTGGCTACTCGCTGGATCAATTTCTCGGCGATGATCCAAACCTTGTGAAGATTCTGTGCGGCGCGGAGGGGACGCTGGCCTTCGTCACCAGCATCAAGGTGAACCTGGAAAAGAAGCCGAAGGCGATCTGCGCGGTCGTGCTGCATTTCCACGACCTCAATGAATCGCTGCGCGCGGTTCCGCTCATCGTGAAGCACAACGTGCTGAGTGCGGAGTTCATGGACGGGGCGCTGATAGAGATGTGCCTCACGAATCCCTCCACAGCGAACATGATGGGATGGCTGCGTGGGAAGCCGGAGGCGGTGATCCCGGTGGAGATGGATGGCGACACCGTTGAGGAGTGCGAGGCGAAGATCGACGCACTGATCGCCGACGTGAAGAACGCGGGATTCGGCTACGAGTACGTGAAGCTGATGAACGACAAGGAACGCTACGACGTGATCGAGGTGCGCAAGGCGGGCCTTGGCGTGATGGAGCGCATGCCGGGTGACTGGAAGCCGATCTCCTTCATCGAGGACGCCTGCGTGCCCGTGGAAAATCTGGCGGCTTATGCGGATGGCGTGCTGAAGATTTGCAAGGATGAAGGCATTCGCGTGATGACCTACGGCCACGCGAGCGTCGGCGTGCTGCACCTGAAGCCGATCGTGAACCTGAAGACGCAGGAGGATCGCGACAAGTGCGTTCGCATCAGCCGACGTTGCATGGAATTGTGCCGGGACTTCAAGGGCTCCTGGTCCGGCGAGCACGGCGACGGGATTGCGCGCGGCGCCTACAATGAATTGTTCTGGGGGGATGAAATGATCGAGGTGTTCCGCGAAGTGAAGCGGCTCTTCGATCCGAAGGGAATCCTGAATCCCGGAAAGATTTTTGACACGCCACCGGTGATGGGGCCGCTGCGCTTCACGAACGGTTACCAGCATTCCACCTATCACAGCATGTATCACTACCGCGTCGATGGGGGCTTTGAAAGCGCGGTGGAAATGTGCAACGGCGTTGGCGCGTGTCGCAAGCTGGGGAGCGGAACGATGTGTCCCAGCTACATGGCGACGCGCGACGAGAAGGACACAACGCGCGGGCGCGCGAATGGCCTTCGCATGGCGATGAGCAATCAGCTTGGGCCTGATGCGCTGACGAGCGATGGGCTGTACGACGTGATGGACCTGTGCCTTGAATGCAAGGCGTGCAAGTCGGAATGCCCCAGCAACGTTGACATGGCGAAGATGAAGTCGGAATTCCTGCACGCCTACGGCGAGAAGAACGGGCGCACGCTTCGTTCGCGCATCTTTGCCTTCAGCCCCGACGCAGCAAGGTTGAATTCGGGCTTCATGGCGAACATTGTGAACGGCATGTTGTCTGTTCCGCTGATTCGGAAGATGGTGAACAGCATCACCGGCGTCGCAACGCAGCGCGAGCTTCCCAAGTACGCGCCGGTGACGCTGCCAACATGGTTTGCCAAGCATCGCGCGAAGCATCCGAAAAAATCCGGCGCACCGCAGGTGGTGCTGTTCAATGACACCTACGCGAATTATCATGAGCCGGGCATTGGCGCGTGGGCCGTGCGCGTGCTGGAGAAGCTTGGCTATGACGTGGAACTTGCCAACGCGGGGTGCTGTTGCCGCCCGATGATGAGCAAGGGGTACCTGAAGGAGGCGAAGGCGCGCGGAGGCCAGACGCTGAAGAATCTGGACAAGTTCGTGAAGGAAGGGCGCACCATCGTGACGCTGGAGCCGAGTTGCAGCAGCGCGCTGAAGGATGACCTGCCCGACCTTATTGACGACGAGGCGCTGGGCAAGCGGGTCGCCGCGTCGGTGATGCCGATCGAGGAGTTCCTCGAAAAGGAATTTCTGGCGGGCCGCGTGAAGTTCGACCTTCCGTCGGTAAAGAAGCATTATCTGCTGCACGGGCACTGCCACCAGAAGGCGCTGAATGGAACGGGGCCGCTGAAGCGCATTCTGGGAAGCGAAGGGAAGGAAGCGCGGGTGCGCGAAGTGGATTCGGGCTGCTGCGGCATGGCGGGTAGTTTTGGCTACGAGAAGGAGCACTACGCGATTTCGCAGAAGATCGGCGAGCAGCGGTTGTTCCCGGCGGTCCGTGGTGTGGAGAAAGGCACGCAGGTGATCGCGAACGGTTTCTCCTGCCGTCACCAGATCAAGGACGCCACGGGCGTGGAGCCGATGCACTTCATCGAGGCGCTGGGGCGTGCGATGATGAAGGGGGAGCGCGATTAGCAGGGCTTTCTGCGCGTTTTCCCAGCGGGGCCGCCTGCGGTGGGGCTTCATTGGCGTCCAATTAGGGGCTCCGGACAGGGCGGATTTCGGTTGAATGTGCCGGGGCCGGTGGCGGAAATTTCGAGGGTTGCGGCGATCGGGCCCCTGCGATGCCCCCGCTGCCATGCGATCCGCGCAAAAGCCAATGCTGTGCGCCCGTCGTCTCTGGTGTTTGTAGAGCGCGGGATGCTGTTGCGATGGAATTCTTGAATCGAGGATATGGACAATGCTGTCTGACGTGCAAACGCTTCTGGATATTCAGGAGATTGACAAGGAAGCGTTGGAACTGAATACGCAGTTGGCGCGCTACCCGGTGATCTGGGAGGAAGTGAAGTCGCGTTTGGCGAAGAAAAAGCAGGCTGTCGCCCAGGCGGTGGAGGCAAAGGACAAGCATGTCAAGCTGCGTCGGCAGACCGAGCAGAAGCTGCGCCTGTTCTCCGACGACCTGCGCCGTTTTCAGACACAGCAGGGCACAGTGAAGACCGCCAAAGAATATGAGGCGATGAACAAGCAGATCGAAGGAATTAAGGAGAAGGTCTCGTTACTTGAGAAGTCCGGCTTGGACCTGATTGGTCAGGACGAAAAGGTCGATGCGGACATCAAGAGCGCAAACGAGGAACTTAAGAAGGTCGAAGGGACCTACAACTCGGAAAAGGAACGCATCCGCGTCCAGTTCAACGAGAAGAAGAGCCGGATCGCGGCCCTTGAATCCGAGAAGCAGAAGATCATGCAGCGCGTGAGCCCGGAGTTGAGCAGCGTTTATGATCGCATCAACCGGCGCCATCCCGGCAGCGCAATCGTCCCCGTTCGTTCGGGGAGCTGCACGGGGTGCCACTTCAGCCTTCTGCCCAATGTGCTTGTTGATGTGCACCGCGAAGAGACGCCGACGTTCTGCCCCAATTGTGGCCGCCTGATGAGCCACGATGAAACATACACGCGCGAGGAAGCAGGCGCAGCGAGCTAATCCACCTCCGCGGGAGAGCTTCACAGGGATGACACTGAAGAACACAATTGGCCTGGCCGCGATGATCCTCGCCGCCGGGCTTTTTTCTTCCTGCACGCGGCTGAAGGTTGAATCCAATCCTCCCGGTGCGCGGCTGATGTGGTCGCGCGATGGCTTGGAGCCCTATCGCCCCTGGCCGCCGAATGGCTGGGATACGGCCGCCAGCAAACGCGGCAATGTGACCCCCTTCGCAACGACGGGGCTGTTTCAGGACACCTTCTTCCTGACAGTGGAAAAGGAAGGCTATCGGCGTCCGCTGCCGAAGCCGGTGCAACTCTACAGCTTTCACCGCGAGAAGGTATCCTTTGAATTGCCAGAATTGCCCGAAACCACGACTGCGCGCATGAAGGCGATGGGGAAGCTGTACTATCGCGGCGAGTGGGTTGATCCGGAAGTGGCGGGAGTGACCGAATTCGAGGGCGTCGTGATGCCCAAGGCGGAGGCTTTCCGTCGCGCACAGTTGGCGCAGGGCCTCGTGGAGTACAAGGGGGAGTGGTACACGAAGGAAGTGGCAGAGCAGAAACTACGCGAGGACATGGCCGCACAGGGACTGATGGAGTTCAAGGGGCGCTGGGTTTCCGCACAGCAGAAGGCCCTGGAGGAATCGGTGGACAAGGAAGTTGCGGGAATCAAAGTTGGGAAGACCTATCCCGACCTTCCCGCACCAAAAATCATCGGCGCTTCCACGATTACCGATCGTGCGCAGGTTCAGTTGTACAACAGCACGGGCCAGCGCGTTCGTTTCCTTTTCAGCGGCCCGCAGAGCGCGCAGTTTGAAATCGATCCCTATCGCAGCACCGGCGTGAAGATCGAAGATCGCATTCTGCTGCCGGCGGGGCGTTACGACATCGCAGTTGTTCCCACAGGAAAGGACGCGTCCGGGCGCGATCTGGCAACGATTCTCGGCGATGCGAATTCCGCAGGACTTGAATTGAGCAAGAAGCCCGTGTGGGCTTCCTGGCCTATCGCCAACAAGACGCAATACAGCTTCAACTACACGGGGCTTGAGGGCGACCTGCAGGAGGCGCTGAGCGACTTCAACGCTCCCCCGCCGCAGATCAAGATCGACGTGCCGACGATCGAAATTCCGGAGATCAAATTGCCGGAGGAAAATGAATCGGACAAATACCTGCCCCGCAGCACCGGTGGCGGGGGTGGTGGCAGACGCCGTTAAACAAGAAGCAGGGAAAACACTTGCGCTAGGAACTGCAACGGGGGTTTCTTTCCGCCCCCACGCAAGTGGGCGATTAGCTCAGTTGGTTAGAGC
>JADZDZ010000008.1 GCA_020850785.1 Candidatus Sumerlaeota bacterium
ACAATGTATGGCGGAGCTGGCAACATCAATGGGTCGGTAACAGCGACCGGAACTCCGCTCAATGGGCAGCCCGCCCGCATGGACATCAAGCTGCCACCCTATTCGTTGCTGGTGTTCAGCAAGTTGCCAGTCACCACGCCCACCGCGACGCCGACGCCGTCCCCCACAACCAGTCCCACGGCAACGGCGTCCCCTTCTGCCACACCTTCCTTTTCGCCGACGCCGACCGCATCGCCGACACCAACACCCCTGCCGTCACCGACGATGACACCGGATTTCCGTGAAGGGTGGATGATATACTGACACACCGCGAATGGCGCTCCAGCAAAAGCCGACTTTAACTATCTTTTTATAATCCCGACTGCCAATCCTGATGAATGGCCTTGGTCTGGTGGGGAAGCCGTGTCCTTCTCTTTACAGTTCCGGCCCGATTGGTATTTCGCACTCCGCTCCAATCCTGCGGCCCCACCATTCCTCCTTTGATGGTTTTGAAAGACGAAGAAACGCAAGGTATGAGCATGCCCACCCCCTCTCCTGAAAATGCACCGCTTCACGGCCATTCTGGACAAATTCCCGTATCGCCATCGCTCAATTCCTCCTCTGCCATGGCAGACATTCCCGCGCAGTCATTGGTGGTTGATAGGCGTGTTGTCATGATTACCATGTGGGCGATGGTGTTGGGTCTTGTTGCCGCATTGATTGCCCAGCTTCTGAAACACCTGATTGGATTCACCACAAATCTTGCGTACTACGGCCGCATCTCCGGCGAGTTCAGTTCTCCTGCAAATCACACATTGGGATTCGCTGCAGTGTTGGTTCCCGTCATTGGCGGATTGATCGTTGGCCTGATGGCGCGCTTCGGATCATCGGCAATTCGTGGCCATGGCATTCCCGAAGCCATGGAGCAGGTGTTGACGAATCAAAGTCGCATTCCGCTTCGCATCACATGGCTGAAACCCTTGTCTGCGGCGGTCGCCATCGGAACCGGCGGACCTTTCGGCGCGGAGGGACCGATCATCGCGACCGGCGGCGCGCTCGGCTCAACATTGGGTCAGTGCATGCGTATCAACGCGACGGAGCGGAAAACGCTGCTGGCAGCAGGCGCGGCGGCGGGCATGTCTGCCACCTTCGGAAGTCCCGTGGCTGCGGTGCTTCTTGCGATTGAGTTGCTACTGTTCGAATTTCGTCCGCGCTCGATCATCCCCGTGGCACTGGCATCCGCAACGGCGGCGTGCATGCGCATTGCGATCGAAGGTGGTGGCGCGGTCTTCCCCATGCCGACGCTGGCCCCGCAAACGGGCGCTGCACTCGTGGCCTACGTGGTGATCGGCGCGCTTATCGGCATCGCCTCCGTGGGTACCACGAAAATCGTCTACTACATTGAAGACCTGTTTGATCATCTTCCGGTTCACTGGCTGTGGTGGCCCGCCATCGGCGCGGTGGCCGTTGGCGTGTGCGGACTGATCGAACCGCGAACGCTCGGTGTCGGATATGATCTGATCACAGACATGTTGAACGCAAAACTTACGATTTCGATGATCCTGATGTTGGCGGTTGTGAAGTTCATTTCGTGGGCCATTGCGCTCGGCAGCGGAACGTCGGGCGGTACGCTGGCGCCCCTTTTCATCATCGGAGGCGGTCTTGGATCGCTGCTCGGTTACGTTGGAACGCAGGTGTTCCCGCACGCCGCCATCGACATCCGTATCGCTGCGCTGGTGGGCATGGCCGCCATGTTCGCCGGCGCATCACGCGCGGTGCTGGCATCCGTTGTGTTCGCCTTCGAGATCACGCTGCAACCGCTAAGCCTCCTCCCGCTTCTTGGTGGATGCACCGCAGCGTATTTGGTTTCCTTCCTCCTGATGCGTCAGTCGATCATGACAGAGAAGATCGTGCGCCGGGGAATCCTCGTTCCCAACGAGTACCACGCCGATCCCCTTGGCCAACTCAGCGTCGCGCAGGTGGCCTCGCAAAATGTGGTTTCGTTGAATGGTGATTCCACCGTGAGGGAGGCACGCACCAGCCTTGCTTCAAACCTTTCCGCCTTCCAGCACCAAGGGTTTCCCTTGGTGAATGGAAATGGCCACCTCATTGGCGTGGTGACGCGCCGCATGCTTCTTGATCCCGCAGCCTCCGATGACATGCCGCTGAGCGACCTGATTCAGCGCACCCCGGTCGCGGTCTACGAGGATTGCTCTCTGCGCGAAGCGGTGGATCACATGGTTAACCACGATCTGGGGCGCCTCCCCGTCCTGACGCGGACGTCCCCTGCAAAGTTGGTGGGAATTCTCACGCGAAGCGACATCCTCTCCGCCTATCGCCATCGCATCAAGGACCTTGAACGCGCAGACCCTATTCTCAAATTAAAGTTTCTCGCGAAGAAGGGTGAGTGAGGCGCCCCCGTCCCGCTGCAAACAAATCAGGTTGCCTTGGCAGGGTTTTCGCAGTTTGGATTCGCGCCGTGATTCGCTCCGTCCTTCCAGCTCTGAAAATGCGCCTGCTGCCGGGATACTTGACGGTCTTCGCGCTGGTGGTGTGCTGGATTGGCCTGTGCGGGCATGGCACATGTGCGTCATTCGTGTCACAGTCGATCCATGAAGAGAGCGCGGACTGCTATGATGTCTCAGCGCCGCCCGACGGCGATGACGAAGGAGCCACCAGCGAGGTCGATGAAGCTCCCTGTCATCGTTGCCCCTGCGATTCACTGAAGGTTTTCACCGCGCAGTCACCAGACATCAATACCGCCATTTTCCTCAGGTTGCCTGCGGCCACCTCTGGTGGTGATCGCGTGAGGAAATCGCCGCACTTCAGAATTTTCCAACCCCCCAAGCTCTCCGTCTGACAGCGCAAAGGGAGGCGTGTCTCGCGATTTGCCCGCGATGACGCGCATCACCGGAATTGCCCGCGTGGAATCGCGCGCATTTTCCGCCTCGTTGTTTGAACTCGGAGAATCATTGTGTCACCATCACATGGCGCGGATGTACCGCGCTTTCGTCACAGCCCGATCATGGCTGTGGGCCTTTCCGTTCTTTTGCTTGCCGGCGGCTGCGCTCACTATCGGTCCGCGCCGCTGAATCCGGAGCAGTTCGCCTCATCGCTTGAACAGCGTTCCGCAATGAATGAAGCGGGAGCCCCGAAACCGGCGGCTCTCAGTGCTGTGACATTGGAGGAAGCGGAGGCCATTGCGCTCTTCTACAATCCAACGCTTCGCGCCGCACGACTCAAGGCGCTCATTCCCGCTGTTGGTGCGCGGAAGGCGGGCCGCTGGGACAATCCCGAAATCAGTGCAGATGTCCTGCGCATCGTCGAAGCGGTGGAGGAACCATGGATCATCGGCTCCTCGCTGGCGTTCACGATTCCCATTTCCGGAAGGCTATCCGTCGAACGATCGAAGGCCTCGGCGGAAGCCTACGCAGCGTTGGTGGAATCATGGCGCGCGGAGCAGAAGGTGCTGCAATCGCTGCGCGAAGCCTGGGTCGCGTGGGAAGCGCAGGAACGCGCGCTTGAAGCCACGCGCGAATCGCTGCAACACCTCGCTTCCGTGACGGCAATCACGACGAAGTTGGAGGACGCCGGCGAACTTGTCGCAGCGGAAGCAGTTGTGTTCCGCATGGCCGCCGCGCGGGCGAATGCCGATCTGGCACGGATGGAGGCCGCTGCGGCACAGGCGCGTCAGGCGGTGCTTGCCGAGATGGGCCTGCTGCCCACGACACCAATCACCTTCCTGCGCGGTGCGGAGAGCATGGATAAGGGCGCGACCGTTTCGCGCGAAGATTTGCTCGCGCGAAACCCGGATGTTTTGCAATCGGCTGCGGACTACGCCGTCGCGGAGGAGGCGCTGCGGCTGGAAATCCGCAGTCAGTATCCCGACATTCAATTGGGCCCAGCCTACGGGCGGGAGGACGCGCAGGACCGCATCGGCGTTGGTGTTTCCATTCCCATTCCAATTTTTAATCGCAATGGACGCGCCATTGCGGAAGCAGCGGCTTCCCGTGATGCGGCGCGCGCCGTCTGGGAAGAGGCCGCCCAACACGCGATCGTGGAGTCGAGCAGCCTGGCTGCCGCGCTCGCTGCCGCCGAAAGGCACCGGACACAACTGCACGAGGACCTGATGCCGCTCGCCGAAGAGCAATTGGAGGGAGCGCGCCGCCTTGCCGATCAGGGAGAGGTGAATGCGCTGCTGCTGCTGGAGGCGCTGAACGCGCATCGGGATACGCACATCGAATTGATTGGTGCGGATGCGGACGTGGCCCGTGTGGCGATTGCGATCCGTGCCCTGACACCACCCCCACCCCCACAAATGAAGAAAGCGAATGAGAAAAAATGAACAACAAGCCTTCAAGAACACCTCGGAGAATTCCTTCAATGAAGAATAACGGCATTACGCTCATCGCATCTCTCATGATCATGGCGCTGTTCACGCTGCCGACCACATCATTCGCTGAAAAGGATGAGCATGGACATGAGCACGGCGCAGAGGAAGGCCATGAGGATGCGCACAGTGATGAGGTCAAGATTTCCCCGGAAGGGATGAAGCTCTTCAACATCACCATCAAGTCCGTCGAAAAGCGCGTGCTGAGAGAAACGATTTCAACGCCTGCACGGGTAACTTACAACGAAGAGGCCATGGCGCATGTCAGTTCCCCCGTTGCGGGGCGCATCCTGGAGCTGCGCGCGAAACTGGGCGACAATGTGGACAAGAACGCCGTGCTGGCAGTCATCGGATCGTCCGAACTGGGCGAGGCGGAAAGCAATCTGCTGCAGAGTCATTCCCTTCTCGATGGCGCGCGAAGCTCTCTGGAAGTGGCGAAGGCCGCCTTTGAACGCGCTGATGAACTGCGAAAGACCAACAGCATCAGCATCAGCGATCACATGGCGCGTCAGGGCGAAATGAAACGCGCGGAGGCGGAGCTGAAGGTGGTCGACGCCGCCTACACGGCCGCACGTAACAAGCTGCGGATACTCGGCCAGTCTACAGAAAAGATCGATCAATTGCTTCAGACGCAGACCGTGTCGGGATTGTACGAATTGCGGGCTCCCATCGCCGGTCGCGTCATCCAGCGCGAAACAACCATCGGCGAAATCGTCGGGCCGGACAAGGAACTCGCATTCGTCATAGCAGACATTTCGACGCTGTGGGTGATCGCGGACGTTCCGGAACGCTACGTGAACCGCGTTGCAACGGGAGCAAGGGCTGTCATCAGGACGTCCGCCTCCGCAGGCGCATTCGTGGAGGGGAAGGTGCAGTACGTCGCGCCTGACATCAGCGCAAGAACACGCACCGGGCAGGTTCGCATCGTTCTGGATGCGACCGCGCCACATTCGCACGCGGAGGAGCATGATGAAGCCACGCACGATCACGAACATGATGATTCATCGCACGAACATGATGAAAAATCGGAGGCAAAGACCCCACCCGAGGAGGAGCATGACGTGGATGGCGTTCAGTCACTGCTGAGAGCAGGCATGTTTGCACAGGTCGATCTCGAACTCAGCGGAAACGGCGCACAAAAAAGCGTCGTCGCCGTGGAGGATGATGCCATCCAGACCGTGGAGGGACGTGATGCTGTCTTCGTTCCTGCGGATGAGCCCGACACCTACAAGCCGCAACATGTGGTGCTGGGCGCGCGCATCGGCGATTTCGTTCCCGTGCTGTCCGGCCTGAAGGAAGGGGACAAGTACATCGCAAGCGGCACGTTTGTGCTGAAGGCGGAAATGGCGAAGGAGGGCGTGGCACATGAGCACTGAACAACACTCGCACGATCCCTTTTCGTCCTCAGGGCCAAACATCTTCGAACGCATTCTTGCATTCTCCATCAAGCACCGATTCCTTGTGATTCTGCTGGTGCTTGGCGTGTCGGTGATAGGTGCGTTCTCGCTTCGCAAGCTGCCGATCGATGCCGTGCCCGACATCACGAACAAGCAGATTCAGATCAACACGCTGGCGGGCTCGCTCAGCCCGTTTGAGATGGAAACGCAGGTGACGTTCCTCGTGGAAACCGCACTGGCGGGGATTCCGAATCTGGAATACACACGCTCCCTCCCGCGCAACGGATTCTCCCAAGTGACCGCCGTGTTCTCGGAATCGACGGATATTTTCTGGGCGCGCCAACAGGTGGCGGAGCGCATGCAATCCATCGTGGGAGAGCTTCCCGCTGGAGCCGATCCGCAGATGGGGCCGATTTCAACGGGCCTCGGTGAGGTATATACATTCATTCTCGAACTGGAGTCGGCGGACAAGGAGTTCACGACGCCTGAAGGCGAGACGCTTCGCACGGAACTGCAGAAGGCATCATACCTTCGCACCCTGATGGAATGGGTGGTTGTCCCGCAACTCGTGCGCGTGAAGGGGATCGCAAGCGTGGACGTAATCGGAGGCTACGAGAAGCAGTTCCACGTTCAACCGGACCCGCAAAAGCTGGTCGCTTACGGCCTCTCGTTTCACGACGTGATCGAATCCCTGGAGGCAAACAATGTCTCCACCGGCGCAGGAACGTTGCAAAACAAGGGAAACGCGTTCGTCGTGAAGACAGACAGTCGGGTGCGTTCCACCAGTGAAATCGAATCAGTGATGGTGGGCCAGCATCAAGGGACGCCGATCTTCATCGGCGACGTTGCCGATGTCGTCCTCGGTGAGGAAATGCGGACCGGCGCCGGAAGTGAAAACGGTCACGAAGTCGTCATCGGCACGACGATGATGCTGCCGGGCGAAAACAGCCGCACGGTGGCCGCAGCAGTCGATGCCAAGATTCAGGAAATTCGTCGCAGTCTTCCCCCCGGCGTGAAGGTGAGCACAGTGCTCAATCGCCAGCAACTCGTCGATTCGACGATTGAAACGGTTGTGCGAAACCTTGCGGAAGGCGCGATGCTCGTCATCGTCGTCCTGTTCGTGATGCTCGGAAATTTCCGCGCAGCGCTGATCACGGCACTCGCAATTCCGCTGTCGATGCTCCTTGCCAGCATTGGAATGCTGAAGGCGGGAATCAGCGG
>JADZDZ010000009.1 GCA_020850785.1 Candidatus Sumerlaeota bacterium
CCGGTAGCGGGAAAGGAATCGGAACAATCCGAACGCCGTGCGGGGTTTCAGCCCCAGCGTTTCGTAGAGCGGCATCCATTCGCGAAACCAGGTGGGGTCGATTTCGATCACGTTGCCCATGTCGTAGCGGAAATAGAGGCGGCTCGCATCGAAGAGGAATTTTTCCTCGTTCAATATCCGCACCGTGTCGCGGTTCACATGGTGCATCGGCGCGCGAAATCCGTGGGTGGGGCGTTGGATGCAGTCCTCCACACAGTGCTTTCCGCCCAGAATTTCGGATCGCTGGCGCGCGAGAGAAAGCGTTCGCAGGTTCGGATGTGTCATTGTGTGGCTTTCCGTCTGGAACCGGGATGCGATGTCGCGCACCAGTTGTGGGAAGGCCTTCACGGTTTCGCCGACGAAGAAGAAGTTCGCATCCACCCCGCACTCGGTGAGGACGTTGAAAATGCGCATCAACTCGCGCTCCGTCCCTTCACAGTCGCAGCACAGGATGATATTGCGATCAGATGCCATGCGAGGATCAGCCGCCGGGCCGCAGTTCGTTGACACCCAGCCGGTCGCGCAGCACCGCCGGCACCTCCACGCTGCCGTCCGCGCGCTGGTAATTTTCCAGCAGCGCAATCACAAGTCGCGGCAGCGCGAGGCCGCTTCCGTTCAGCGTGTGCACAAGGGCGGGCCTCCCACCCTTCTCCGCGCGATACTTGATGTTCGCACGCCGCGCCTGAAACGCCTCGAAGTTCGAGCAGCTCGAAACCTCCAGCCAGGTGTTCATTCCCGGCGCCCACAATTCCAGATCATAGCACTTCGCCGCGCCAAAGCCGATGTCCGCTGTGCACAGTTCCAACACGCGATAGTGCAACCCAAGCTGCTTCAGCAAGTCCTCCGCGTGGCCCACGAGCTTCTCGTGCGTGGCGGCGCTCTCCTCCGGCCGCGTGATGTGAACCAGTTCCACCTTGTGAAACTGATGCACACGTGAAATGCCGCGATTTTCGCGCCCTGCGGCACCCGCCTCCCGCCGGAAGCAGGGGGTGTGTGCGCAGTACGCGAGGGGGAGTTGCTCCGGCTCCAGAATCTCATTCGCCAGAAGGTTCGTCACCGGCACTTCCGCCGTGGGAATCAGGTAAAGTTTGTCCTCCGGGATCGTGAAGAGCTGATCGGCGAACTTGGGGAGCTGCGACGTGCCCCGCAGTGCATCGGCGCCCACGACGTAGGGGACGGAAAATTCCGTGTAGCCGTTCTTTTCCGTGTGAGTGTCCAGCATCCAGGAAATCAGCGCGCGTTCCAGCTTCGCGCCGATGCCCTTCAGCACATAAAATCCCGACCCGGAAATTTTCGCCCCGCGCGGAAGGTCCAAAATGTCGAGCGCCTCGCCGATTTCCCAGTGGGGCTTTGGCGCGAAGTCAAACTTGCGCGCCTCCCCGTGCGTGCGGCGCACCACGTTGTCGTGCTCGCTTTTTCCGACGGGGGCGCTGTCGGCGGGCAGGTTCGGGATGCCAAGCATCACGTCATCCAGAGCCGCCTCCACCTGCGCCAGTTCGGCATCGGCGGCGGCGATTTCCTCCCCGATCTTCCGCGACTCCTCCTTCAACTCCTCGATCGGTTCCTTCGCCTTTGCGCGCTGCGGTATCAGCTTGCTGATTTCGTTGCGGCGTGCCTTGCCCGCCTCCGCGCGTTGCACAAGGGCGCGACGCTTTTCATCCAGCGCCAGCACGTCGTCCACGACGGTGCCATCCAGCCCGCGGGAACGCAGCTTCCCCCGCACGTGATCTGGCGCATCGCGAAAAAGACGGATGTCAAGCATCTGCAGCGGTCAACCTTTTGGACAATGAAAGAGAAAGGTATCCCCACCGGTGACGGTGGGGAGGTCAAGGGTCCTTCGATTTTTTGAAGCGTGACTGCCTGCGAAAGTTACTGCAGGATCAGGTACTCGATGTCGGTCGCGTCGATCACGGTGTCGTGATTCACGTCCGCGCCGAGGCCCAATTTGTGGATACCCAGCAGGTGGTTGGCAATGTCCAGGCGGCCCTGCGATCCCAGAGGGACCTTGCCGATGGGCTGCTGCGTGTAGCCGCCCGCCATGATGTCCAGTTGGATCAACTGCGGCTGGTAGCTGAGCACGTTGTTCAGGCGGAAGCGTTGGATTTGCGTCTTGCGTGCCGTGGAAACATTCGCGCCGTTTGGAATGTTGAAGCCGAAGAAGCCATCGGCGGAGGCAACTGTCAGATCGTAGCGAATCGATGAGCCGCCCGCCACATAGGGAGTGAAACCCACCAGCGCTGTCATCGAACGCTGGCGATCGCTGCCGGTCTGAAAGGAAACCGTGGAGTTGAGGACGGAGTGACCGCTGATGCGGTAGAATCCGGAGGTCGTTTCCAGCGGCTGGTACGTTCCGCTGATCAGCGCCGTTCCATCGGTGCCGGAAACGCTGCCGAAATAGTACCAGTTCGCTTCCGGTTCCAGCATGCCGTTCAGCAGGACGTAGTTGTCATTGGAGGGCGTGAGCGTGCGAATCGGAGCGCCATCCTCGTCCTCGAAGCGCGTCGTGCCCGCCGCCTGAATCATTGTCGATCCGTGGCCGGAACGATAGACGGAAAGCAGCGGGGGAAACGTTACCTGCGTGGCCGCCGGCGTCACCGTCAGGCGCGGGTTGCCGTCCGCCGTGAGCGTATTCGTCGCGGTGTCGAACTTGTAGATGTTGAAGGGATCATTCAGCGTCACCTGCGATCCAAGGAGCTCGCCGGAAAATCCTGCGTAGCCGGAAAAGATGTAAAGCAGCGCGTCGCTGTCGATCGTGTCCTCAGGATCGCCGGGGGGCTGCGCCACTGTATAGACAGCGCCCGCCTTCAGGATGAAAGAGCAACTGGTGAAGGGAATCGTCTTGATGGCGCCAAAAGCACCGGGGCCCTGCGTGGGTGAGGGAACCGGCACGGAGGCAATCACGAACGGTTCGATAGCCGTGAGATCAACCACATGCACCTGCGGCTGAACCGTCACGGAAACGCCGTCGGACACCTGGTTCGTGCAGTAGTAGGCACGCGTTCCGTTCTTGTTGATCCACGCGGAGCTTGGGGCGCCGGGCGTTGTGATGAACACCCGCGATGCCAGGTCCAGCGTTCCGCGATCCGGGCCGCTGGAAACCGTACTCCAAATGTAGACCCTGTTGAACTGCGCCTCCGTTACGATCACCGCGTTGTTCGCGGGCGAAATCGTAATGCCGGTTGGTCTCACCGCATTTATGCCGTTAACGCTTGGCAGTTGAATCTTTTGCAGCGTCGTCGGTGTGCCGTCGCCGATTTCAAGCTCCCGATGCACCTCGTTGGCGTTGAAGACATAGACGAATCCGTCGCGCGAAACGCCCGGTTTCTCCGCGCCGCCCACCGCGAGATAGGCGTATGTGCCGTCGGGCGAAAACGTCGGTGGCAGCGGATCAACCTCTGCCGATTCCGTGGTGAACTGGAAGCCGTTCGTAGGTCCGGCGGTTGCATTCGTGTGCAGGTTCACAATCGCGATGCGATTGCCCGATTGGGGGCTGTCCGTGGATGAGCCGGGAAGCCAGCCATAGTAGTGGGCGAAGGCACCGGGGGTCGCGCCCAGAAGCAGTGCCACGGCAGAGAAACGGAAAAAACGACGCATGAACAAAAACCTTTCAGTGGTGAGAAAACTACCATCACGGATGGTCGGATTCCAGCAGGAGCCAGAACCAAGCCATTGCCAGCCTTCTGTGCCCGAAACGGGTCCTCTGGCAACAGGTATCGGCCGCGCTGCGATTTCCCCTTGCGTGACGAGGGAGGCCTGTGGACCCTTCGCGTCCCTCGCGGCGGTAGCCTCTGCCACCCGCCCGGTTTTTGTGCCTCGTTAGCTCAATTGGTAGAGCAGCAGACTCTTAATCTGTTGGTTCATGGTTCGAGTCCATGACGGGGCACCATTCGGATTCCTTTAACAGCCTGCCTGATTTCCATTTTCGCGGATTCGCCGTCCCCGTGGGCGGTTGGCACGGGCAAAAAACCCGCTTGCCCCAAGCCGCCCAAAGCCAAACGCTGCGCCACTTGTCCTTTTCATGGGAAGATGTCTGCCGGGCCGGGGATTGCGGGGCACGGAAGCCTGTGGATTCAGGACCTACGATGAAATTCTGCCGAGAGGCTTGATTGATGGCCGGTAAAAAATCAGAGGCGATCCCCGCAGGCGGCATGAGCCGCGAGGATATTGAACGCCTGATCGATGTGATTCACCAGAAGGGCATCGAGGAGTTCGAGCTGGAGCAGGGCGGCATTCGCGTCCGCATCGTGGCGGCCAGGAAGAATCTGGCGGCGCCGGCGGTGATTCATTCGGCCGCGCACGCCCTTCCCCAGGTGATTCATCAAGCACCGGCTCCCGCCCCCATCGTGGGCACGTCGTCCACGCCCGCAGCGGCCGCCCCCGCAGCGGAGGATGCGAACCTGACACCGGTGACGTCGCCGATGGTGGGAACGTTCTACCGCGCTTCCTCGCCGACGGCGAAGCCGTTCGCGGAAGTTGGCGACAAGGTGAGCGAAGACACGGTGCTTTGCATCATCGAGGCGATGAAGCTGATGAATGAGATCAAGGCGGAGACGCGCGGGACGATCCGGAAGATTTTGGTGCAGAACGCGCAGCCGGTGGAATATGGCCAGCCGTTGTTTCTGATCGATCCGGGCTGACGCGCGCCAATTCCATGTTCCGTAAAGTCCTAGTAGCGAATCGAGGCGAGATTGCCCTCCGCGTCATCCGCGCGTGCCGGGAACTCGGCATCGCAACCGTTGCCGTCTACAGCGAGGCGGACAAGTACTCATTGCACGTTCATGCGGCGGATGAGGCGATCTGCATCGGCCCCGCGCCGGGATCGCAGAGCTACCTGAACGTCGCGCGCATCATCAGCGCTGCGGAAGTGACGGGCGCGGACGCGATTCATCCGGGCTACGGCTTCCTCGCGGAAAACGCGCGCTTTGCGGAGATTTGCGCCGATTGCAATATCACATTCATCGGGCCGAGCGCGGAAGCGATCCGCAAGATGGGCGACAAGAACATCGCGAAGAAAACCGCGAAGGATGCGGGCTGTCCAACGGTGCCGGGCTCCGATGGCGCGCTGGAAAGCGCGGAGCAGGGAATCGCGCTGGCCGCGAAGATGGGCTACCCGGTGATGATCAAGGCGTCGGCGGGCGGCGGCGGCAAGGGCATGCGCATGGTGGCGGAGGAGCGACTGTTCAAGTCGAGCTTTGAGACCGCCGCAGCGGAAGCGCAGAGCGCCTTCAGCAATCCGGAAGTGTACCTTGAGAAGTGCATCATTCGTCCGAAGCACGTGGAGATTCAGGTGCTCGGCGATCGCCACGGAAACATCATCCATCTTGGCGAGCGCGATTGTTCCGTGCAGCGCCGCCACCAGAAGCTGATTGAGGAGGCGCCGTGTCCGGTGCTGACGCAGGAGCTTCGCGACAAGATGGGCGAGGCGGCGATTCGTGCCGCGCGCGCGGTGAATTACGTCGGCGCGGGAACCATCGAGTTCCTGCTCGACAAGGACAAAAATTTCTACTTCATGGAAATGAACACGCGCGTGCAGGTGGAACATCCGATCACGGAGGAAATCACCGGCGTCGATATCGTGCGGGAACAAATCCTCGTGGCCGCGGGCGAGAAGCTGAGCGTGAAGCAGGCAGACGTGCGCTGGAAGGGGCCTTCGATCGAGTGCCGCATCAACGCGGAGGACCCGGCAAAAAACTTCATCCCAAGTCCGGGAAAGATCATCGCCTACGTGCCGCCCGGCGGCATCGGCGTCCGCATCGATTCCGCCGCCTATCAGGATTACGTGATCCCGCCGTTCTACGATTCGATGATTGCGAAGCTGATCGTTCATGCCGACACGCGCGAGGCGGCCATTGCGCGCATGAAGCGGGCGCTTCGCGAATTCGTCGTTGATGGCGTGAAGTCCACGATCCCCTTCCATCTGGAAGTAATGGACAACGAACTGTTCAAAAAGGGGACTTTCGGAACGGATTTCCTTGAAGTCTGGAAAAAATAGGCCGACAACGGTCTTGAGCAAACGGTGGCACGGGCTTGAAGCCGCCGGGATAGGAGACGAAGCGTCATGGCGGAAATGGTTCGCGGAGCAACACTGGAGGGGTATTCGCCCTTCAACATGCCGGGCACGCTGGGGAATATCCTGATTCACCCGGACGTCATCGCGCGCATTGCGGGCATGGCCGCTGCGGAAGTGGAGGGCGTCAGCCTTGGGCCGCGTTTCTCCTTCGCGGACATTCTTCCCGGCAAGGAACCGGTGCGCGGCTTGACGGTGGAGCAGACGGAGTCTGGTTCCTACCGAATCGTGTGCGAGGTGAAAATGGCCTACAAGACGCCGATGCGCGAGCGCGCGGAGGAACTGCAGCGCCACGTGAAGGAAACAGTGGAGCGCATGGCGAGCCTTGAGCTGGAATCGGTGGACATCCGCATCGTCGATATCTTCGTCGAGAAGGAAAAGAAGGACGACGAAGGGTAGTAATTCCACTCCTCCCGCAAGGCCCCGATTGTGAGCCGACTCTTCAAAATTTCATTCGTCAGTTTCGTGCGCGGGCTTGTGATGTTCGTGCTGCTGGCGCTGTCAATTTTCGCGGGCCTCCAGTTGCTGCTGGAACCGCACGTGAACGTGGTTGGCGGCGGCGCGGCGGGCGATGCGCCGATCTATCAGGTGGCGGAACCGGCGATCGACAGTCGCGACGTGGCGGGCATCGACGTGAAGTGGGTGTCTCCGCTGCGCATGGACAGCACCGGCGTGATCACGCTTGCGGTGCTGTATGTGATTCTCCCGTTCATCTATCTTCTGGCGCGGATGATCGAGAAGCGGCTGGAGCGCGGCATCGTTGGAAAGGGCTCCCTTGGCGAGGACATTTGCCTGCGGCCCGAAGCGGTGGAGCGCGTGATCAACCGCGAAGTGCGCGCGCAGGTGGAGGACGTGACGAAGGTCGTGAACTGCGAGGTCGTGCAGGGATCGCGGGCCGCGCGCGTGAGGATGGCGGTGGCGGTGAGCGACCGCTCCACGGTGCCGGACGTGCAGAAGCGCGTTCGTGGCGTCGTGCGTGATGCGCTGACGCGCCTGATTGGCTACGCGGATGGCACGCAGATTGTTGTGAAGGTCGTGGAGGTGGCGGGTGCCGGCGCACCGATGGCGCGGCGCAAGGGGCCCTCGCGGCCGAAGCCCGCGCGGCGCGAACTTCCCCCTCCTCCCGCCAATGCGGCATGACGCCCCACGGTTTCATCTTCCACGATCGTGACGCACTGAAGCGCTATTGCGCGGACAAGCGTGAGGCTGGCTTGAAGGTTGTTTTCACGAACGGCGTCTTTGACCTGTTCCACGTTGGTCATCTGGACTCGCTGCGGCGCGCGCGCGCACAGGGCGACGTGCTTGTGGTTGGCCTCAACAGCGATGCCAGCGTGAAGCGCCTGAAGGGAGAGGGACGCCCGATCCTTCCGCTCGATCAGCGCATGAGGCTCATGGCGGCCTTCGAAATGGTGAACGCCGTGGCGAGCTTCGACGAGGACACCCCCGCGCGAATCATTGAGGATGTCGCGCCCGATGTGCTGGTGAAGGGCGGGCACTACCAAATTCACGAAATCGTTGGACACGAATTTGTTCAGGCGCGCGGCGGCGTCGTGTTGTCGCTGCCGTTGGTGGACCAACGGTCGTCATCGCTGATTGTTGACAGGATCAAGAAAGGCTTGGGAGCCGACGCCTGAAGTTGCGTGGAATGGAGCATTTTCCGAAATTTCACAGCCACCCAGGCATTGCGCGGGCGGGACGCCCGCGCCACCAAAAGAGCGTGCCGAAATCTCAAGATTGCCACGGCATTTTTGGAGAGGCCATAGAGCGGGCGGCTTACTCCCCATCCTCCGAATCATGATTCCTGGGAATCGTCAGACAACCACCAAGTGCATGCCCGATTGATCTCTGTCATCATCTCCCGCATCGACAAATTCATTGAAGCGACACCGCAGAAACTGTGGTGGTTCCATGCGGCCATCTGTGCCTGCGTGATATTGTACGTGGGTGGGCGGCCCGGTTCCGCAATCCCGAACGTCACATTCATTCCCGGCCTCGACAAGGCGCTGCATTTTTGCGCTTATTCGGGATTTGCGGTGTGTTTGTTCCGGGCATGCTATCCCCTGAACGCGAATCGTAAACCGGCGCTTTCGCTGCCATGGCTGCCGGTCGTGGCGGGGCCGTTTGTGGTGGGGTTGATCGATGAAATTCATCAGGCTTACGTTCCCGGCCGCGGCAGCGACCCGAAGGACCTGCTGGCGGACACGTTGGGCGGCGCTCTGGTGTGCGTGGCGGGAGTTTACTGGCGAAATCAAGTGGCCCGGCGGGGGTGTCGCAGGCGTCGCTAACGGGGTTTGCGCTTGCGCAGTTGGGGGACTTTCAAAAGCCTCCCTCATGGCCTGTTCGGACGGATGGAAGCAAGGCGCGGAAAGAGAACTGACAACATGAAACTGAATTTCAAGGGATGGCTGTGCGGAATTCTGATGGCTGCTGCCACAATGCAGGCGGTGGCGCAGGACCCTCCCGCAACGAGTGCCCCCTCCTCGACCGCAGAGCGGGACATGCAGACGCCAAGTCCCTCTTTGAATCCTTCGTCGGGGGCGGTGCCGGGAGCCTCGATCGATCCCTTCGCGCCTCCCGGTGCGGCGCCGCCAGCGGCAACAACAGCGCCGACAGCGGCGACACCGGAAAGCACAAGCCTTCCCGCGTCGCTCGGCACTGCGAACGACCTTCCGACCTCCGATGCGATTTCATCGGCGGCGCGGCGCGCGGCACTGCTTCCCACGGATGAGGATGAAATCCGCGGCCTTCAGGTGATGAGCAACCAGCAGGGAATGCAGACGCAGGATCAGGTGGCACAATTGGCGGAAAACGTGGTCGCGGGTGGATTCAATCGCGTCTATCCCGAAGTGCGGACCGCCTACGGTGTCGCGATTCAATCGCGCATTGAAGCGCAGTTGCCGTTCATCTCGCAGGTGTTCGCGAATCCCGCCGCCGACATGAAGACAAAGCTGTCGGGAACGGCGACGATATTCCCGCTTATCAGCGTACTTCCCGCCTACAGCGCGGTGACGGGCATCAAGCCGTTGCCGGAAAACATTCTGGCAAAGTTTCCCGCGTTTCGGAACCAGACCGTCACCGGCGAATTCGTCGCGCCGGACAATCAGGTGTATCTCGATCCCGGCAGCACGCCGGTGCAGGATTATCTGACGGCCATCCTGCTGGAAATCGACACGCAGATTCTTCCCGATGGCTATCTGCTGAGCGGCGTTGCCTATCCCGGCAAGGATTGGGGCTACAGCGAACGCGCAGTGAGTGAATTCCGCTCCCTCGTTGGCGGCAGCGGCCCGCCCGCGCCCGATGATCCAACCTGGACCGCCTATCGCCGCGATCAGTTGACGAAGCTGCTGAAGCGGCTGAAGGCGGCGGTGACGAAGGACCGGCCTTCAGTGAAATTCTCCGTGCTGATTCCCGTGGAGGGGCCACCGCCACAAACATGGGAGGAGTGGCAGAATTCGCCGTACTACGCCGAGCACATGCAGGATTGGTTGGATTGGTGCCGCAGCGGAGTGGTGGACGAGATCGTTCTGGAGGTTCACGAGCGTGTGGCGCCGCAGGGAAACATCCTGGAGCAGTGGACCAATTTCCTGACGAGCAACGTGCCTCCCGC
>JADZDZ010000010.1 GCA_020850785.1 Candidatus Sumerlaeota bacterium
TTCGGCGGACTCGGCACGTATTCCGACCCGGAATTTTCATTTCAGTCCCCGATCGGCATCACGGCGGCGGCGATCATTTCCAACAGCGCGTTGGGCGCTGCCTATCAGGGGGAC
Source organism: Candidatus Sumerlaeota bacterium (assembly GCA_020850785.1). Lineage (GTDB taxonomy): Bacteria > Sumerlaeota > Sumerlaeia > SLMS01 > SLMS01 > JADZDZ01. The sequence goes on from JADZDZ010000010.1 coordinate 115, forward strand.
ATGATTGTTGGCGACGTGAACACGGGGCGGCTGTACAAGTTTGAAATGAACGGCACGCGCACGGGGTTCGCGCTCTCAAATCCCGCCCTGACGGACTTGGTGTATGGCACCGGCGACAGCGCGGCGCTTTCGGAGATTCAGTTCGGCAGCGGCTTCGGCGCGGTGACGGACATGAAGCAGGGGCCCGATGGCGCGCTGTATGTGCTTACGTTCTCCAGCTCCAATCGCCTGCTTCGCATCTCAGGACCCTCCAGCGTGGGAGGCTGGGAAGCCATGTAGTGTCTATACACCGGCGAAATAGCCATGGACACGAGTGCACGGAACCGTCAGGATTCACGTGAAGTTGCATTCCAAAAGACGGCTTTGATCCCATGACAGTGAAATCCCTGAGGCATCTGGCGGCGGCGCTCATCGCGGCATCGCTCACAACCGGCGCGGGCGCGCAGACACTTTCTGATTCAAACTTGGAATTCACAGGTCTTCGCACGAGCGGCACCTTGTCCCGCCCCATCGCATTTGTTTTCCTCAACAGCACCGGCACGGATTTCCTGATCGCCGAGCAGGCCACCGGCCAGGTGAAGCGCATGACGAACGGCGTGGTCTCCTCCACCATTGCGCTCGATCTTGCGGTGAACCTTGGCAGCCTTTCGGAACGCGGTCTTCTTTGTCTGGTCGCTGATCCGCAATTTGCCACAAATGGATACGTTTACGTTTATTACAGCCCGTCATCCACGTCGTCCGACACAACGGCGAATGCCAGCATCGGATCCAACCACATCGTGGCGCGCTATACGTGGAATTCCGTGAACGGATTGTTGGAAAACCGCACGGTGATTCAAAGCGATCTGCCAATCACAGGCGGGCCCAACCACAACGGTGGCGTGATGGTGTTTGGTCCTCCGTCAGCAGCGCCCGCAGATCAGAAACTGTTCATCATCATCGGCGACCTGAACCGCAACAATCAGAACGAGAATTATCCTTCGGGGCTCGCACCCGATGGCTCCGCGAATGTGCTGCGCATCAACTCCGACGGCACAATCCCCACGGACAATCCATTCTACAACGTTCCCGGCGCGAACTCATACCTGCAACGCATGTATGCCTACGGCATTCGCAACTCCTTCGGCATGACATTCGACCCGCTGTCCACGCCCAACAACCTGTGGGACACTGAGAATGGAACGAACGACTACGATGAAATCAATCTGGTCGCGCCATCGTTCAACAGCGGATGGGAATATTGGATGGGTCCGCAGTCGCGCGGATTTCACCCAACACAAACCGGCGGGCTTACACAGTACGGCGGATTGGGCACGTACTCCGACCCGGAATTTTCGTTTCGCGTGCCGCCGGCGCTCGCGGCGATTTATTTCGTCGATGGAAACGGACTCGGCCCGGATTACTACGGTGATTGCATCGTAGCCGATTACAACAACGCGCGGCTCTACAAGTTTGAAATGAACGCGCAGCGCAGCGGCTTCGTTCTCAACTCATCGGTCCTGCAGGATTTGGTCTATGATAGCGCCGACTCCGGTTCATTGTCAGAGATTCTCTTCGGCACCAACTTCGGCGGCATCACGAGCATGAAGACCGGCGCGGATGGAAAACTGTACGCGGTATCGCTCGGCGGGAACCAGATTTATCGAATCCAGCGGAAGGCCAACCTGCCGACTCCGTCCCCGACTCCTTCACCGTCGCCGTCCTCCACCCCCTCCCTGACCCCCTCGGCTTCCCCATCGCCCTCCGTTTCGCCCAGCGCAACCCCCACGGTTTCTCCCAGCGCCACCCCTTCCCCCACGCCCTGGGTGATTACCTACCCCACGGACTTCATCAATGCCGCCCCTTTCACTCTGGAGGACGACGACCTGAACACAGACGGAATTGTAGACTGCAGCGACATTACTCCCCCAAAATAGGCCGATTCAACGCCCGGCGGGCGCCCAACCGCCCGCCGAACCGCATTTCCATGCGCAAGAATGCTGAAAAGGTGGTTGCCAGCCTTCAGGGTGATGCGGTCTGCTCCTGTTTCACTTGATCTAGGTAAAAGTCCCGACAAATCGGCGATGAGCGACCAGAACGGTCAGAATGAAAAATATGTGATCCTCCTCGCGCTCGGGAAACCGGACGAAGCGCTGATGTTTGAGGAGCATTTGCAGAAGGAGTTCGGCGACCGGCTGGAAATTTTCCGGGCGCCATCGGGCTTTGACGCCATGTCGCTCGCGATGAACAAGCCGAAACTCGTGCTGCTGGATCAGCGTTTACCTGATGTGATGGGGTTGGACATGATAGAGCCGATCCGCGAGCAGATCGGGCCCGACAACCACCTGATCTTCGTCGGTGGCTCCGGCAAGGCGGGCATCCGCCCCGGCCTGCGCGATGAGGCGCTAAAGCGCGGCGCGACGGCGCTGTTTGACCGGCCCGTGAAGATCGACCTGTTCATCGACACCCTGAACAAACTGCTTTATCCCCACCCGCCCGAACACCCGCACCTCAACGGTTTGGAACTGATCGACCTGATTCAGGCCTACCACCACAAGCGCGTGGATCGTACGATCCGCGTGTTCGCCCCCGATGGGCAGGGTGGCTCGATTTACATGCTGGCCGGTGAGGTGACCCACATCGAATGCGGAGCCCAGCAGGGGTTCCCGGCGATGCTGGAACTGATGAATTGGCGGGAAGGGAACATCGGCATCTGGGACGCCTGCCTGTCGCCGGAACGCACGAACAAATCCCCCACGCAGAACCTGATTCTGGACGCCGCGCGCGAAATGGACGAAGGGCGCCGCGACAAGGCCGAGCAGGGCGACAACACCTCATCGCTGTTCTTCAGCGATGCCGATGCGGAGGAAATCCGCATGAGCGCCCTCGACGAGGAAATCGACTAAGCGCAGTCCCGGCTGTCAGCTTCACCCCGGCGGCCATGCCATCTGGCGCCCGCCCAGCAGGTGAAGGTGAATGTGGTAAACCTCCTGCCCGCCATTATCGCGACAATTGAACACAAGCCGGTATCCGTCCTTCGCGACGCCTTCGCGGCGGGCGATTTCCGCAGCGACCCAAACCATGTGGCCCACAAGCGATTCCTGATTGGGCGCCACGTCATCCATCGTGGGGATTTCAATTTTCGGAATGATCAGAACATGCAGCGGCGCCTGGGGCTTGATGTCGTGGAAGGCCAGCACACGGTCGTCCTCGTAGGCTTTTCGACAGGGAATTTCCCCCGCGATGATTTTTGAGAAGATTGTGGAACCCATTCGATTTCCTTTTTCGTTGTCCAAAGGCGATGATTTGAGGACTGTATTTTCCAGATTGAAAAACGCAAGTGAACAACATGCGTGGGACTCCCGAATCTGATGAGTGACGCGGACAAGCAGGCTATTGATCAATCCTTGCGGCATGGCAGGACCAACGAGGCCGTGGCGGCCTCGCAGCGCTACATGACCGCGAACAACAATTCGCGCGAGGCGACCATCGAAGTGGCCCGCACGGTGGCGGCTGTCTATCGCGACCTGATCGCGCCGCCGGTGCATGAATACGCGGAAAAAATCGTCGCAGCAATTCCCGGCGATGCGGGCGCCACCATCAATAAGGCGCTCGGCCGCCTGATCCGCATGACGGAGGAATGGGACAAGAAGCTGTGGGAAGTGCATGTGGAGCGCCTTGCGCGCGAAATGCGTGAATGGGTCCGCATGAGGCACATCGACGCGGCAACGGCGAACGTTTCGAGATTGATGGCACTGGCGGCGCCCGATCAGCGGGTGCGGCGCGCGCAATACATCGGCGCAACGCTGGGAACGGTGATCAACAACCAGCGCGAAGCGCAGGAGGTGGTCGCGCGCCTGATCAAGAATCCCACGGAACACTACTGCAATTCCGAATCAATTTCAGCAATGGAGCAGGCACGCCAGCAGCGCGTGGGGCAGATGGTGGGCGTGAATCTTGACACGCTGGAGCGCGGCTTCATCACGTCGATCACGCAGACCATCGTGGACATCAAGAATGCGCTGCCGGAACCCAACAAGATGGACGAGCCCGATGAGGCGGCGCTGCGCGACACGGGCGACGTGTTCCGCTCGATCCTGCGCGTGCCGCTCTGGCGCGAGGACGCGGAACTCTTCATGGACGCGACGAACCTGTTCATCGAATTCGTCCCCAAGCAGCAGACGACGACGGCGAAGGCGGCCAACATCGAGGCGCGCGCCTACGGTTCGCTTGGCTACACCGCAAAGAAAACCGTCATGCTCGTGTTCCAGGACGTGGGGCGGAATGCGTTCTTCACTTCGATCTACAAGCAATGGGCGAAGGATTTTCAGGGAACCAGCGCCATCAAGCCGATCGTCGAGTTCATGGGGGCGCTGCGGTCGCCGGAATTTTCCGATTTCCTGCAGACGCTGAAGACCGACAAGAAAACCGAAGTCCCCGCGGCGCAGGTGGCCACGGCGCTGGGTTCCATCGCCGGTGCGGAATCATCAGCGGCGCTGATGAATGACCTGCGCGCGATCCTCCTGCGAAAGCGCATCGAGACCACCGATATTCGCGAAGCCGAAACCCTCATCACGGCGCTTGGGAACATTGTGAAGTCCCCGCGCACGGACATCGATGAGCGCCACCGCATTCAGGAATTCCTGCGCCAGCACGTTCCCGAAGACCTGACACGCGTCGCCATCACGACGGTGATGCAGGCCTTCACCTACAAGCCGGAGGAACAGCATCCCCATTCCCGTCATTGGGCAACGCGCATCCTTGCGCGGGGGCTGTGGTCGCCTGATGAAACCACGGCGCATCACAAGGGTGGCGAGCGCCAGGCGTCCGAACTCGGATTCCGCGCGGACATGGTGGATGCGCTGATCAAGTTGGTGGGGAAGGAAGTGCATGTCCTTACGCGCTCCATTGAGCCAATGGTGATGCGATACGGCGCGCCCTACATGGCGGCAGCGGAATTGTTTGAGAAGGTCAACGATCCGGAATTTCTTCCCCTGCTGGATCGCATGCTGATGAACACGCTGTTGCACGATGAGAATCGCATGAACGCCTACCAGCAGGAATTCTACTGGGATGCCGCCTCGCAGTCGCGCAAGCCCATCACGAAGGAGAAGCTGCTTATTCCCATCGTGCACGCGATCGGCATCATCGGTGGTGATCGCGCGAAGGAAATCCTGCGGCGTTATCAGGAAGGGATTCAGGCCCACAAGTATCCCCCGCCACCGCCGCAGGTTGCCGAATTCATGCAGCGCTTCCTCGGCGCCAGCGTCTTCGCCAGCGCCGCCAGCGAGGAATCAGACGCAGCCCCCGCCGCCGCGATGGATGAAGCCGAAGTGCACGAACTGGTGAAGGCCATCACGAAAAGCTACCTGCTTACCAGCAAGGAAACGCGCCGCATGAAGAAGATCGAAGCGCTGACACGGCTGGCGCAGGGCACACCGCTCGATGCGCTGGATGCGGTGTTTGAGCAACTGGCCGACAA
>JADZDZ010000011.1 GCA_020850785.1 Candidatus Sumerlaeota bacterium
CGCTTCAGGAGCGTGATGACCGCGACAGCGTGTCGATCGACGAGCGCCCTCTGGCCGCGGACCCGCACGACATCGTCGTGGGTAAGCAATTCGCGACGGCGATGGTGCGCGCGGGCACCTACGAGCAGGCGCGCTCGATGGCGTCGAGCCTGCTGAAGCTGGCGCCCGATGACGAGGAATTGCAGCGGCTGACGGCGCTTGCAAGCCTTTACGACAACAAGCTGGAGGCGGCGGCGGCGGAGTATCGTCGCATGCTGGAGAAGAATCCAAACGACGAAGAGGCGTTGGTCAACCTTGCGCTGACGTATATACAGACCTCGCGGAGCGACGCGGAGGGGATCGACGTCTGCCAGCGGGCACTCGCGTTGCAGCCGCAGAATGATGCGCTGCACCTGGGGCTGGGGCGGTTGCTGGTGCTGCAGGGGGACGCGGCACGCGGAGTGGAATCGTTCAAGGCGGCGCTGAAGGCGAAGGAACACAACGAACGCAACGTGATCACGCAGGTGGCCGCCCTTCTTGCGGAGAAGCCCGAATTGCTGCGTGTGCGCTGGTTCCTGATCGAGGTGATGGTGGCTTTCGGTTACCTGCGCGAGGCGCTGGAGCAGATCGAATACGTCACGCAGAACCATCCGGGGCAAACGAGCAACATCCAGCGCGCGCTGGAGCAGATTCTGACGAAGGACGCGAACAACGTGACGGCGCTAGCCCAGCGCGGTTCCATCCTGATTTCCGCCGGGAACAATGCGGAAGGCGTGAAGGCGCTGGAACGCGCTTTCGCGCTCAATCCCGCATCCGCAGACACGCAGTCGCGGCTGATCGGAGCCTATCAGGCGCTCCTGCAATCGCAGGACACGCCGGAAATGCGCTTCAAGCTGGGCAAGGTGTTCTTCACCCGCGCGGATTTCGACCAAGCCATCGGTGCGTTCCAGAAAACCGCGCAGTTGGCGTCGCTTGAGGCGGAATCAACGAAGTTTCTGGGCAAGTGTTTCACCGGGAAGGGGATGCTGGACCTCGCCCTGCAGGAGTACAAGAAGCTCGTGGTCGACAACGAGACGAAGGAACTGTTGTACGACCTGGCGCAGCGCTACGAACAGAAGCGCGACCTTGTGGGCGCGAAGACCGTGTATCGCCAGTTGTTCGCGGCGGACATTGACTACAAGGATGTGAAGACGCGCTTTGAGATGCTATCGGGATCAACCTCCGATCCGATGGCGTTTGAAAAGACGGCGATTGTGCAGCAAATGTCGGAAGAAGCCGCGCGACGCTACGAACTGCTGGATGAACTGGGGCGTGGCGCGATGGGCATCGTGTACCGTGCGCGCGACAAGGAATTGGAGGAGGTCGTTGCGCTGAAAATCCTTCCGGACAATCTGTCGAACAACCCGGAGGCGGTGCGGCGTTTCAAGATCGAAGCCCGCAATGCGCGAAAGCTGTCGCATCCCAGCATCGTGCGCATCCACGACATCGGCGAGGAAATGGGCCGGAAGTATATCTCCATGGAATACGTGGATGGCACGGACCTGAAGCGCCAGATCAAGTCCTCCCCGGATTTTCTCCTGCCGCGCAAGAAGGCGCTGCACTTTGCGACTGAAATCGCGGACGCGCTGCACTACGCGCACAAACTGGGGATCGTGCATCGCGACATCAAGCCCGCCAACATCATGCTGACCAAGAAGGATGATGTGAAGGTGACGGATTTCGGCATCGCGAAGATGATGGACCAGACGGGCGAATCGACGATGCTGGGGGCGGTGATCGGCACGCCGCTGTACATGTCACCGGAACAGGTGCAGGGACGCCCCGTGGACAATCGCGCGGACATCTACAGCTTCGGCGTGCTCCTTTACGAATTGCTGAACGGTCGGCCGCCATTCACGGAAGGGGACCTTGCCTACCAGCACATCAATGTGGATCCGATCCGAATTCCGGGAGTTGATGACGAACTCTGGGCGATCGTGGAGAAGTGCCTCCAGAAGGACAAGGAGCAGCGCTACGCGACGGCGGGGGAGATTCACGAGGACCTAAAGGCGTACCAGAGGAATTTGCCGGCGGAGTGATGGGGTTTTGGGAGCGGGGAAGCCCGGCGGGAACCCCGTCCGCCCTTGGCGCCGCCGACCATTTGGCCTTCGGTTGGGAAATCGGGGCACAATGGATGCCGTCTGTTTGTGAAAACTCGCACAATGCAATAGCTTTGCGAAAGCTAAGGTTGACCCACTTCCCCACGGTTCAAACCCTCTTGGCAATCGCCGCCAGAAAAGGCTTTTTTGCCTTTTCTTCGACCGAGCCGGATCAAGGGAATCTGATCTGGATGGGCTGTGGTTTACTGCCACGAGCCGGCGCCCTGCCAATGGCGCACGTTGGACACCTAATTCCGAGGAGTATTCCTGCATGACAGCATTACAAAAGCCAGGCAAGTACGCGCTACTTGGCTCAATGGTTCTGCTCTCGCTTTTGACGCCGGCGCTATCATTCGCCAGCGAGGCGGAAATCGAACTTCCCGACATGGGACTGGCGACATTTTCCGTGTTCGGGCAGGAAATTGCCGGCCGGACGATGCTGCTGATTGGTCTTGTGATTTGTATCCTTGGCGGTCTGTTCGGCATCCTTCAATCAATGAAGATCAAGAATCTTCCCACCCACGCGTCGATGCGCGAGGTTTCGGAACTGATTTATTCCACCTGCAAGACGTACCTGATGACGCAGGGGAAACTGCTGGCGGGATTGCAGGTCCTGATCGGCATCGTGATCTTTATCTACTACAAGTTCCTGATCGGCATGCCGGTCGGCAGTGTGTTGGTGGTGCTGGTCGCATCGGTGATCGGCATTCTTGGTTCCTTCGCGGTGGCGTGGTTTGGAATGCGCATCAACACCTACGCAAATTCGCGCGCGGCCTTCAGTGCGTTGAAGGGACTGCCGCTTCCCGTGATGCGGATTCCGCTGCAGGCGGGTATGTCCATCGGTATGCTGCTCATCTCCGTGGAACTGGTGCTGATGCTGATCATCCTCCTGTTCCTGCCGGCGGACCTTGCAGGGCCGTGCTTCATTGGCTTTGCAATTGGTGAATCGCTGGGCGCCTCGGTGCTCCGAATTTGCGGCGGTATCTTCACGAAGATCGCCGACATCGGGTCTGACTTGATGAAGATCGTCTTCAAGATCAAGGAAGACGACGCACGCAATCCCGGCGTGATCGCGGACTGCGTGGGCGATAATGCGGGCGATTCGGTCGGCCCAACGGCGGACGGATTTGAAACCTACGGCGTGACGGGCGTTGCGCTGATCACGTTCATCGTCCTGGCGATTCCCATGGATGCGGAATTCGTGCAGGCGAAGCTGCTTGTGTGGCTGTTCGTGATGCGCGTGATGATGATCATCACCTCGCTGGTCTCCTACTTCATCAACGACGTGTTGACGGTTGGGAAGTACAAGGCGGCCAAGCAGATGGACTTCGAGAAGCCGCTGCACTTCCTTGTCAACCTCACCTCTGCGGTCTCGATTCTTCTCACGTTCATCGTGTCCTATGTGCTGCTGAAGGACATCAAGCCGGTGACGATCAGCGGCGTTGAGTACACGCTGGAGAACCTTTGGTGGCAGCTTTCGATGATCATTTCCTGCGGAACGATCGCGGGCGCCCTGATTCCGGGCCTGACGATGGCGTTCACGTCGCTGAAGTCGAAGCACGTCACGGAAATCGTGGACAGTTCGAAGGAGGGCGGTGCATCGCTCACGGTGCTTTCGGGTCTGGTGGCGGGCAACTTCTCCGCGTTCTGGATGGGCCTTGCCATCGCAGCGCTGATGGGATTGGCCTACGGTTTCAGCACGCAGATTCCCGGCCCGCTGATGAGCGGCTACGCGGCGGTCTTCGCGTTCGGCCTCGTCGCGTTCGGTTTCCTTGGCATGGGTCCTGTGACCATCGCCGTGGACTCCTACGGCCCGGTGACGGACAACGCGCAGTCTGTGTTCGAACTTTCCACGATCGAAGCAATCCCGAACATCAACGAGGAAGTGAAGAAGGAATTTGGTTTCGAGCCGCAGTTTGAGCACGCAAAGGAATACTTGGAGGAGAACGACGGCGCGGGTAACACCTTCAAGGCAACCGCGAAGCCGGTGCTGATCGGCACGGCGGTCGTGGGCGCGACGACGATGATCTTCTCGCTGATCATCCTGCTGTCGCATCAGGCGGGTTCGACCACGGGCACGCTTTCCATCACTGATCCCCACATCATCCTCGGCCTGCTGGCAGGCGGCGCGGTGATCTACTGGTTCACGGGCGCGTCGATGCAAGCGGTCTCGACCGGCGCGTACCGAGCTGTCGAGTTCATCAAGCAAAACATGAAGCTCGATGGTGCCGCTCGGGCCAGC
>JADZDZ010000012.1 GCA_020850785.1 Candidatus Sumerlaeota bacterium
ACACGGGAGGACTCCTGACGGGGAATAACCCCACTCTCAAAACCCCACCCCCAACAAAGGAAAGAACTTAATCGAAAATCATCTCACGAAATGCGGGGATGCACCCGACCGCCAAGGCCATGCAGGGTGCAAAAATCAGGGGCATCGGCAGGCCGCTTTCTGCTTGCTAATTGTGGAGGCGAAAGGGTCCAACACTGGTGGATTTGAACCGGTCGTGCGAATGCCTCGCTTGTTTTTTTGAGCGGGATTTGTCGCACGTTGGTTCAACCCCACAATCCTTGCTGTAAAGGAGCGAGAGATGAAGAAGAGAACAATTTTGGCCGCCGCAGGAATTGTCGCGGCCGGGGTTGCGGCGGTCGTCGCTGCAACTTCGATGACGAAGGAGTCCGCAAGCACGCAACAACCGAAGGCATCGCAAACGGTGGCGGCTGCGGAGCCCGCCGCGGACAAGGCGTCGATGCCGGTGGCTGGGTCCATCGTGTTCATCGACGGAAACGGAAACCGGGTTCAGCCGACGCAGAAGCAGTTGGAGGAGCTTCGCAAGAACACGAAGAAGGGTACGCGTTCCATGGGCGGCGATCCCACGGTGACCGCAGCCGACCCGAACGATCCCAGCAAGGGATTGAAGATGACGAACATTCCCCCGGCGGCGGCGGCGGCACGGATCAATGCCGATGGCAAGCTGGAAACGCAGTGCTTTGACAATGCGGAGGAAGCGAAGAAGTTTGTCGAAGGCGCGGAAGCGACCGGCCATTCCCACGAGAACGAGGCAGCCAAATGAAACGCTCATTGATCGCTTCATCATTGCTCTGCCTTGGCCTGCTGGCACCGATCAGCAGCGACGCGGCCACCATCACCATCAACTACAATGACGGTGTGAATGAAGGATTCAACGATCCGACGCTCGGCGCCGCACGCAAGGCGGCCTTCGAATACGCCGCGGCCATCTGGGCAAACCGCCTTTCAGGATCGATCAACATCGTGATCGATGCGGAGATGAATCCCCTGGGTGGCACGCCGAGCAGCGCGCTCCTTGGTTTCGCCGGTCCCGATAGCACCTTTGCGAACTTCTCCGGCGCGCCCGTGACCAACACGTGGTATGTGGTGGCGTTGGCAAACCAGCTTGGCACCCCTGCCGACCGAAACGGTGCCAGCGCGGAAATTTCCGCGCAGTTCAACTCCGACGTCGATAACGGCGTCGTTCTTGGTGCCGTGGACTGGTACTACGGGCTTGATGAGAATGCCGGCACGGACGTCAGTTTTGTCCGCACCTGCCTTCATGAATTCGGCCACGGCCTCGGCTTCCTTGGCTTCGTTACCACCGACGTCAACGGCGACAATCCCGATGGCACCTACAGCACATTCCCCGGAGCCTATGATCGTTTCATCGAGCTCAATGATGGCACGGACCTGACTTCGATGGCGACGGGAACGCGCTTGGCCGCCCTGACCGGCGATGACCTGTATTGGAACGGCACGAATGTGACCACCAGCGTCGGCTCCCGGCCGCGCATGTACGCCCCCGGAACGTGGGAGCCGGGTTCAAGCTATTCGCACTTCCGCGAAGCCACACCCGTGCTCGGCGTGGAAGAGCTGATGGAACCAGTCCTGAACGGCGACTCGATTGTGCTGACGCACACGGACAATGCCTTCGCGGACATGGGCTGGACGATTCTGGGGCCAACAGCGCTTCCGACCATGACGTTTGACGCGGGCAATCCTTCGACGATCAACGAAGGAAGCGGTGCACAAACATTCACCGTAACCACATCGGCAAGCAACAGCCAGCCGATGTCTGCGGTCATTCAGGTGAATCCCGATGGAACCGACACGGCAGTGCAGGGCGTGGACTACACCATCTCCTCCACCACCGTCAGCATTCCCAGCGGCACTTCAACGACCTTTACGATCACGGCACCTATTGATGCGGACCCCGCCGGCGAAACGCTCACGATTCGCCTGACGCGCATCGTGGGCGCCGAGTTCGCCACCTCCCCCACCATCCAGCGCACGATCACCATCGGCTCTGCATCGGTGGCTGATTGGCAGATGCTGCAGTAAGCTGGCTGAATCAGAAAAAATAAAACCGGGCGGAGAGATTCGCCCGGTTTTTTCTTTTGTTGGCAATTTGCTCAGGCGATTTCGAGGCCCTGAAGCACCGCGCCCAGTCCCGGTGACTGTTCCAGCGGACCGACAAGGCAGGCGGCAGGCTGGCCAAAGCTGGTGACTTGTCGCGCAACCTCCTGCACCTCGCCCAAGGTCACGGCCTGTAGCAGGGCGATGACCTGCTCCGGCGACTGATGCGGCAGCCCGTAAAGCTCGCGGTCGCCGTTGATGCCTGCGCGAACGCCGTTTGCTTCGACGGAAAGCAGGATGCTGCGTTCCAGTTGGCGCTTCGCGATGCTGAGTTCGGATTCCGTGGGGCCGCTCGCGGCAAGCTTCCGGATTTCCTCCATCGCGATTTCAATCGCTTCCGCAGCGGTTTCGGGGCGCGTGCTTCCGCTGACCATCAGGTAGCCGCAGCGATGGAGGGAGTTGATGGAACTTCCGATGGAGTAAGCCAGACCGCGCTTCTCGCGAATCTCATCAAAGAGCCGCGATCCCATGCCCCCGCCGAGAATTGTGTCGTACAGCGACCAGGCATAGCGCTGCGCGTTGTGCCGGTCGGGGCCGGTGACGCCAAAGGCAAAATTCACCTGTTCGATGTCGCGATCAATGGCGACGGCGCCATGCTGCCCTTCGACGGACTCCATTCCTTCCTGCTGTGCGCCGGTGTCGCGCAGGTGGCCGAAGGATTTTTCACACTCCGCAATCAGCGCAGCTTCGTCGAAGCCACCAGCGACGCTGATGATGATGCGCGAAGGAACAAGAACGCTGTTCCAGTAATCAATCAGCGCATTGCGGGAAAATCCCCCGACAAGTTCGGCGGTGCCGATGACGGGACGGCCAACGGGATGCGGAAGGAGCAACGCCTGCGTGAAGCGTTCGAAGCAAAGGTCATCGGGAATGTCGTCATACTGCGCGATCTCCTCGATGATCACGGATCGTTCGCGCTCCACTTCCTCCGCAGGGAATGTGGAATGGACAACCATTTCGGAAAGCAGGCCGAACGCCGCACCAAGGTCGCGGGAAATCACGCTGCCATAAAGCTTCACCGAATCGGCGCCGGTGCTGGCGTTGAAATGGCCGCCAAGGATGTTCGTTTCGGAGGCGATCTCCTTCCAATGGCGCGTGGGCGTCCCCTTGAAAAGAAGGTGCTCGGAAAAGTGCGTCATGCCGTTTTGGAGCGCAGCTTCGTGGCGGCTCCCCTGTGCGAGGGTGATACCAAGCGAAACGGACTGGGTGTGGGGACGCGCTTCGCTGACGATGCGAAGCCCGTTGGGAAGTGTGTGAACTTTGGGGCCGGGCATGGGCGAAAGAGTGCCATCGCCCCGCCGCACGTCAAGGACGCTCCCGCCGGAAATGCACCCGCCGCGCCGGGCAGGTGAAGATTTCACGATCCTGCAACGGACGGAGGCAAAATCCCTCTCGCGCTCCAAGGGGCTTCAGGCAAAGGATTCGCATCTGGTGGTGCATTTGCCAGGATTGTGACCTTTTGTGACGCCTCATTCCCCCGCAACGAATCCCAAAGTTCCTCCCGCGCCCCCCGGCGTGACCAAAAAGGTGCGCGTGTCTCACCTTCAGCAAATGAAGGAGGCGAAACGCCCCATCGTGGTGCTCACGGCCTACGACGCGCCCATGGGGCAGTTGGCGGATGCGGGAAGCGCCGACGTGGTGCTGGTGGGCGACAGCTTGGGGCAGGTGGTCCATGGCTTTGACACGACGCTGCCGGTGACGATGGAAATGATGATCCTGCACACGCAGGCGGTGGTGCGGGGCGCAAAGCGGGCGCTGGTCGTCGCGGACATGCCCTTCATGAGCTATCAGGTTTCGCCGGAACAGACGCTCGTGAATGCGGGGCGGTTGATGAAGGAAGGCGGCGCGGAGGCAGTGAAGCTGGAAACAAACAACGACCGCATCATGGACATCATGCGCTCCATCACGGAGGCGGGCATTCCCGTCATGGCGCACATCGGCCTTACGCCGCAGTCGATCCATTCGATGGGTGGCTACAAGGTGCAGGGACGCAATTCAGAGGATGCGACGAAGTTGAAGGCGCTGGCGCTGAAGGCGCAGGAGGCGGGCGCGTTCGCCCTGGTGCTGGAACTGATGCCGCGCGACCTGGCAAAGGAAATCACCGCCAGCCTTCACATTCCGACCATCGGCATCGGCGCGGGCAGCGATTGCGACGGGCAGGTGCTGGTGCTGACGGACCTGCTGGGAATCACGGAACATCCGCCACGCTTCGCAAAGAAATACGTGGACATGCGCAACGGAACGCTTCGCGCCGTGAGAAAATATTCGCGCGCCGTGCGCGAACGACTGTTCCCCTCGAAGATCCATGAATTCGAATGAAGCCCCGCAAGCCGCGCGGGCCGGTGCTGCGGCGCCCGCACTTTCCGATTCGCTGATCACGCGCATTCGTGGTGCGCTGATTGAGGACTTGGGCGAAGCGGGCGACGTCACAACAAACGCGATCTTTGACGAGCACGCAACGGCGAGCGCCCACGTGGTCGCGAAGGAGCCGGGGGTGCTGTGCGGCGCGCGGGTTTTTGCCGCAGTTTTCGAGCAGCTTCCAAACGTGACCGTCAACTTCAGGCGCGAGGATGGCGAACGTGTCGGCAACGGCGACGTCGTCATTGAACTGGAGGGAAGCATCCGTTCGCTGCTGGCGGGCGAGCGGACCGCGCTGAATTTTCTGCAACGGATGTCGGGAATCGCGACGCAAACAGCGCGCTTCGTGGAGGCGGCGCAGGGGCGGTTGCAGGTCTGCGACACGCGCAAGACGACGCCGCTTTGGCGCGATCTGGAAAAATACGCGGTGGCGTGCGGCGGCGGCACGAATCACCGCATGGGCCTTTATGACATGATCATGTTGAAGGATACCCATGCCGACGGCGCGGGCGGCATCGCAAATGCGCTGAGGCTGGTGAACGAGCGGAAAGGATCGCTGGCGGTGGCGGCGGAAGCGCGCACACTCGACGAGGTTCGCGCAGTGCTGGAGGCGGGCGCGGACCTGATCATGCTCGACAACATGGACGACGCGACAATGCGGGAGGCGGTTCGCCTGATCGACAAGCGCATCCCCACGGAAGTCACCGGTGGCGTCACTGTGGAGCGCATCGCGCTGCTTGCCGACATCGGCATTGATCGCGTTTCCGTTGGCGCGCTGACGCATTCGGTGCGCGCGCTCGATTTCAGCATGAGGCTGCGAGTCAGTGGGACGAAGTGATGCGGACGCGATGGCAAAGGAGCTGGGCATCGCAAATGCCCGGCGCCACATCATCCTTTGCGCGGATGAGAACAAGGCAACGTGCTGCAACAGCAGGGACGCGGAAGAAGCCTGGCAGTACCTGAAGAAGCGCCTGAAACAGTTGGGCCTGAGCGAGGACGGCACGGTGCAGCGCACGAAGGCGTGCTGTCTGCGGATTTGCTGCGACGGTCCCATCGCGGTCGTCTATCCCGAAGGGACATGGTATCATCACTGCTCGCCGAAGGTGCTGGAGCGGATCATCCAGGAGCACCTGATCGGCGGAAAAGTGGTGGAGGACTATCTGTTCGTGGAGAACAAGTTGAAGGGTTAGTGCCTTCCCGCGAATGCGGTGGCCGCTCCCTAATCGCGCCCGCGGCTTTTTGAATAGTTCGCAATCTCGTTCACGAGCATCCAAAACACACCGGCAATGAGGGCGGTGTCGTCCGCGAAGCCGATCATGGGAAGAAAATCGGGCACGAAGTCGATGGGGGAAAACACATAGAGCGCAAGGACGGCGCTCGCGACCTTCAAGGCGGTGGGAAAGTGATAGTTCCGATCGCGCAACATCGCGCGGAAGGTGTGATAGCCTTCGCTGAGGCGCTGCAAGAACGAGCGGCGCACGACGGTCCTCGCCCGATAACTGCCGGAGTGCGTTCGTTCGGCCGTGTATTCGATGGTTCCTGTTTTCGGCATGGGCGGCTTCACCTTTCGCAAGACCCTACAAACGACTGCCGCGATTATTCAAGCAAGATTGAAACCGGTGGCGTGAAGTAAGGCTCAAGGGTTGACGCCGTAGGGAGTGATTGCACCTGTTTGCGCCGTGATCGAGTCCTCCCCGCCTGAGAAACTGACGCACCGCGAATGGTTGCTAGTGCTGACCCTGGCAGTGGCAAGCGCCGTCCTGCGCTGCGTCGTTGCGACGCGCCGGGGGTTCTGGATCGACGAGTTCTACACCTATCACGCAACGACGTTCGACATTCCGGGGCTGATCGCGGAGCGCCTTTCTGCGGGGCATTCGCCGCTTCCGTTCCTTTATGCGAAAATTTTTCACACGCTCTTTGGAGACAACGAGCTTGGTCTTAAGCTGAGTTCGATCCTTGCGGGATTCGCGGCGATGTTCGCGGTGGCAGGCGCGGCGGCGGAAATGGGCCTGAAGCGCATCCTGCCGCTGTTGCTGGCGGTGCTGTTCGTGCATCCCTACTGGCATGTGATTGCGACGGAATTCCGCTACATGATGCCGCTGGTGGCGGTGGGATCGTTCTGGCTGTGGAGCGCCGTGGCCTACATGCGCGCGCCAACGCGGCGCGGATTCCACCTCACGATGATTTTTGGCGCGTTGACGCTTTGGATGCACAACAGCGGAATCTTCACGCTGGTGGGCCTCGTCTTTGTCTATACGTGGCACGCCATCGCGACGCGCGTGCGCGGATGGGACCTGGTGCGGTTGTTCTCACCGCTGGCGGCGGCGTTCGTGATCATGCTGCCGCTTACGATCGGATTGGGTGTGATCGAAAAGGAACCGGGCGAGCCGAAGACTCCCGACATTTTCAAGGCGATCAACAAGACGGCGGAATCCGTGTTCGCGGATCCGAGCGCCGCGGAGGCGTGGATACACCTGAAGAGCGGCCTCGTGCAGGTGCCCGCGACGATCCTGTTTGTTGTGTGCTGCGTTGCGGCGGTGATGCACCTGCGACGCGAGCACAACAAGGTGGCGCTGCGCGTGCTGGTGGGAATTCTGGCGGGAACGTTCTTCATCACCATGCTGTATTCCGCGCTGAAGAACAGCATTCAGGGGCCGGTGCGTTACGTGGCGTTTTCATCGGTGCCTGCGGCGATCATCATCGCGATCGCGCTTCAGGAGATGGGCCGCTGGAAGCTATGGGGGACGATCCTGCGCGGCGCGCTGGGATTTCTGCTGCTGTTCTGCTTCGCGCTTCAGGTGCTGGACCAGGGCGACTGGCACCGCGAATCCGTGAAGTGGCTGATCGCCAATCGCAAGGCGAACCAGCCCATCATTGCCGTGGGGCGTTCCATGAACCTGCTGGCCTTCAAGTATTACGGGATGGACACCGGCGGCTGGATCGACGGCCTCAGCGCGGAGGTGCGCGGGAAACCGCTCTTTCGCAAGATCATGAGGCGCGCGCTGGAAAATGGTGACATGGTCTTCTTCTTCCACTACCGCGGGGAGCGCCGTTACGACGAAGTAGCGGAATCGATCGAAACGTTGCAGAAGCGCGGGGAGATCGTCGGCACGCGCATCTGGGAGCCCTCCGCCGAAATCCGCATCACGGGACTTGCGAAGAACGAGGAAGGGGTGCGGCAGTTGGAAGCATTGCCGGAAATCCCAAAGCCGCGCTTCGGCAGCAGCCACATTTGATCGATTGCCTGTTGCCTCCCGAAGCGCCAAAGCCTTCGATGCGGTACCGACAGGGGCGCTCATGATCCGACACCTTCAACGACTTCTCTTCCTGATACTGACGCTGGGCAGCGCCGTGGAAATGCACGCGCAGCAAAATGTGCCGTACACCACCGAGCAGCCGGTGACGGCTGATCCGCTGACGGAGGCGTTGGTCAAAAAGTTTGAGGAGGCGAACCTCGGCGCGAAATCCGTGATGGGGATCGCGGTGGTCGATGCGGACACGGGCGTTCCCTACGTGCAGATCAACGCGGACAAGGCGCTGAAACCGGCGTCGCTGGTGAAGATTATCACGGCGGCGGCGGCGCTGGACATCCTCGGCGCGGATCATCAGTTCACGACGACGATCGAGGGACCCGCACCGGACAGAAAAGGTGTGATCAACGGCAACCTGATCATTCGTGGCGGCGGCGATCCAAGCCTTGGGCCGCGATTCCGGAAGGACAGCAGCCAGGTCCTTGGGCAGTTGAATGATTGGGCGGCGGTGCTGGCGAAGCGCGGCGTGAAGCGCATCACGGGAAACGTGATCGGTAATGACATGCGCTATGCCGACAATCCCACTGCGATCGGCTGGGAGCGGATGGAGCTGGCGCAGTGGTACAGCGCGGAAGTGAGCGCGCTGTGCTACAACGAGAACGTGACGGACATCATTTGGAATGCGGACCGAAAAACCGGTGAGGCCGCGTCGTTCAAGCTCGATCCCAACGTGAAGTATATACACGTGCAGGGCACGGTGCGCTCCGGGCCGGGAAGCCAGGTCAGGCCGCGCGTCCGCTACTACCGCTTTGCGGACAGCAACGACGTGCGCGCGCGCGGGACGCTGCCGCCGGGAACCGCCAAGCACGACTTCATCGCGGTGCATGATCCGGCGCGCTACACGGCGGTGTTGTTCGCCGATGCGCTGAAGGCGCGGAAGATCACCGTGGACAAGGGGGCCATCAGCCAACGCGTGACCGGCGGGGATGACACAACGACGGACACGACGACGCTGATCACGCACCAGTCGCCGCCGATTTCGGAAATGCTGCCGGTTCTGCTCGGCGTCAGCCACAATCTGTACGCGGAGGTTTTCCTGCGGGAGGTTGCGCTGGCATCCGGGGAGCAGCCCACCTTCGACGGCGGATTCGCCGCAGTTGCGAAATGGCTGCGCGGGAAGCGGTTGCTGCGCAACGGATTGACGATGGCGGACGGCAGCGGCCTGAGCACCGTTGATCGCGCGTCGGCAACGCAATTGACGGAGGTCCTGCGCTACGAATTCAACTCCCCCAACCGCGACTTGTTTTTCGGCGCGCTGGCAACGCCGGGAAAACAGTCGCTGAAGAATCGCTTCGAGGCGGAGGAGTTCGCGCCGCTGCGCGATCATCTTTGGGCGAAGACCGGATTCATCACCAACGTGCATTCGCTGGCGGGGCGCTTTCGCAACCACAAGGACAGCGACTACCTGTTCGTGATCATGGTGAATGATTACGATTCGGAACGCACGGTGGCGGCGCGGGATTTTCTTGATCAGGCAATCCTGATGATTCAGTCGTCCAACATCCTCCCCTAGGCTCCCGTCGTGGCGAAGCCGCGCGTCGTTCACGTTTACAAGGATTTCTGGCCGCCGGTCGTGGGCGGTATCGAGCGGGCGATCAATTGGATGATCGGCGGGCTGCGGGAACGTTTTGATTTCACCGTGCTGGTGAATTCGCGCACACGCCAAACGCGCGAGCGCGAATGGGAGGGCGTGCGCGTCATCGAAGTCGGCGAATGGGGGCGCGTGCAGTCCGCACCGGTGTCACCCGCGTTTCCGCTCTGGCTGCGAAAATTGCAGGCGGACATCTGGCACTTCCACATCCCGAATCCAACGGGTGACTTGTCATGGTGGCTGGCGCGGCCGCGCGGAAAGGTCGTCTGCACGTACCACAGCGACATCGTCCGCCAGAAGGGCGCGCTGCGATTCTACAGGCCGTTCCTGCGCAGCTTCCTCCGCCATTGCGATGCGATCATGCCCACGTCTCCACGATTGATCGACGCCTCACCACTGCTGACGGAATTCCGCGAAAAGTGCCGCCCCGTTCCCCTGGGAATGCCGATGAAGCCCTTCGAAAAAACGATGGAGATGGCCACGCGCGCGAAGGAAATCAAGAAGCACTATCGCGGCCTGCCGCTCATCATCTTCGTCGGAAAGCTTCGTTACTACAAGGGATTGCAATTCATGGTTTCCGCGATGCGCGCCTTCCCGCAAACGCGGTTTCTGATTATTGGTGAAGGGCCGGAGGGTCCGAAGTTGCAACGGTTGGTGGCGGAGTTTCAATTGGGTGATCGCATTGTCTTTCTCGGCGAGCTTCCCGATGAGGAAGTCATCGCACACCTGCACGCGGGAGACATGTTCGTGCTGCCATCGCATTTGCCGTCGGAGGCGTTCGGCCTCTCGCAGGTGGAGGCGATGGCCTGCGGCCTGCCGGTGATTTCCTGCGACCTTCCAACGGGCGTCCCCTACGTGAATCAAAATGAAGTGACGGGCTTCACGATCTTTCCCGGCAGCGATGTGACGCTTGCGAACGCCATCAGCGAAATGCTGTCACACGCGAAGGCGCGCTTCGCCATGGGCGAGGCGGCGCTGCGCAGGGCCCACGCGGAATTTTCGCAGGAGGCCATGTGCGAGCGTGTCGGAAACGTCTACAGCGAAGTCTTGAAATAGCCCCGCGCGTCTGAATTTCAGGGCCGGTGTTCCAAGAGGTATAGGCGGACAGGGGTACGCTGTTGTACGCAATGGAACGGCATTGCGCATGAACTTTCCTTCATGTGACGAAGACG
>JADZDZ010000013.1 GCA_020850785.1 Candidatus Sumerlaeota bacterium
ACGCCGAGTTCGTTCTGACCAAACAGATGCAGAAACCACCCCTGAGGAATCAGATGGGCGGCATGTGCCGCGTAGGAAACAGTTTTGAATTTTCCGGTGAAGGCTTCCTGAAGGATGATGATTTCATCCATCCAGAGGGCAGCCTGCGTCAAATTCCAAAAGCGTGGAATGGCCGCAGCGACCAATAATCCGAGCAACCACAATTTGTCCGCTTTCAATTCAGCGAATAATTGCCGGAGGGAGGAGGATTCCGCATCCCACAGGGAATAATGGTCGCGGTGGTTGGCGGCGGCCGTGGCGCTACGCGCGGCCTTGCGGGTATTTCGTTTTGTTCTGCTCAAGCGGTGCCGCCCTTTGCGAGGCGATCGGCGAGCGACAGGAACGTGCAATCATCGCAGGTGCGTTCATTCTGGGCGCAGCAGTCGGAAAAAACTTTGAAGAGACTTTGCTGAAAGATTTCGCGTTTGAAGAGTCCTGCAATGGGGGCGCCTTCTCCGAACAGGCGCCGCTCCATGAACTTGATGATGGAGTTTTTTTCCAGCGCGGGAAAGGTTTGGATGGCGATCCAGGCTTTTGCCTCCAGCGCGGAATTTTTGGTCTCACGCGCCTGCATGATGATGAGTGGGAGGAAGACATTGAAGAGCAGGGAATCCGCCGCTGGTTCACCGAGCAACGCCTGCGGTGATTGTTTCTTTCCGCCAAAGGTGAAATGCGTGGAGAAATAGTTTCCGCTGCCATCCACGATGATCAATTCCCGCAACGATTTCCAGAATTGCCGGAGTTCCTTCGCATTCATTGTCGTGATGCCGGCGTCCTGCAATTGCCTCGCAATTTGTGTGAAAAGTCCGCCGCCGGGCGCTGTCAATCGCGCGAGCAATTCCGCCACGGCGGCCAGTCGTCGCGTGGGGAATCCCGCTGGGCGCATTCCCAGATACCACCGTTTGGTCGGCGCAATCAGCCGGTCAGAGAAGTATGGTTTGAGTGGGCGCCAAAGCCGTTCCAGTCGTTCCACGAACGAACGTGTTTCTTCATCCGATGTGGGCGGAAGCTCCAACTGCGACGGCGCCAATTGTGCCACATGGAGCAACGCGGAGAGGAAGAAATCCACGCGGTCGCCCGCAGCGCAATCACCCGCATGGTCGGTCAATGCCTGCAGGGGTGCCCGTTTCGCGAGGAGGAAATACAGAGTCTTTGAGGATTTGTATCCCTGCCCTGTCAGCAGCGCCTGATAGACAACCTGCAGGAGCGACTCGGTGGCGCGCTGGGCGGTGAAGCGCGCGATCTTGGCCTCCATGCGCGACCGGCCCGCCGCGAGCAGGAATTCCGACAGTTGTCCCTCCGGCAATCGGATGAACTGTTCGTGGCACAGGCCAAGATCGGCGGGCCGCCCATAAGGATATTCGGATAAGTTCACCGTTTGGCGGATGGTTTCCAAATCCGGTTCCAGTGCATCGGCGATCACGCAGCGTTCCGCGCGTTCGCCATTTTGTTTTTCTTCGTAAGGACGATCATCCTGCGGTTCGAGGATGACATGGAGGACGACGCGATTGTATTCAAAATCCTGATGATGGCCATGGCGGCGCCAGTCGCCGGACTGGATGTGGATTTCCACGTCGCCCTCGCGCAGTTCGCCCGCGATGCGAATTCGCGCATCAAGAAAATCGGGCCCCGGCCCCGTGTTCCACCGCCCCGGCTCGATGACCTCAACGGCCTTGCCGCTCGCGGTCTGCAGTGCTTCCGGCCTCAGCATCTGGTCGCACCAGACGGCCTGCAGGATGCGTTCGTCCAAGCGCGCATGGCAGGGGGTCTCCACGCCGCTGTCACGGACGCGTCCCGCTTGATGCATGGCAAGGGCGAAACTGCGATGAAGCCTCTGCCAGGCGGCTTCGGCCTGTTGCGCGTCCTGCGGGGGCATTGTGACGGGGGTATTCATGGGCGGCGGACCGATGCTTTTCGTGACCGTGCAAGGAATCGAAGCATTGATTCCGCGCGTCGAGTCCAATAAACCATAGCCAATCCGTGGCGGTCGTTCTATAAGTCTCTTCCACAAGGTCCCACTTTCCGAAACCTGCGATTCGATGCCGATAGACTACGACAAAATTGTGGAGGGACGCCGGCGGAACTGGGAGTCGCTGAAGCCGGAGGAGATTCGCGAGCAGGAACGCGAGGCCCAGCGCGAGCGGTTGCGGAAGGAACGGGAGGAAAAGGGGAAGGAGGGGTTCTTTGCGCGGCGGCAGCGGCTGAAGGATGAGGCGGCGGCGGAGGACCGGAAGCGCTTCCGCAGAAGCCTGCGCCAATCCGTCGTGATGGTGGGGGGGCTGTTGTTGATCGCGGGCGTCTATCTGGGGATCACCCACCTGATCCAGCAGCAGCGGGAGGCGGCGCTGCGCCGTTCGCTGGAGGAGGTGCAGGCGTTGGTGGCGAACGGAACGATTGTGCTGAATACGACGACGCCGGTTCAGGCGTTTGGAACTTGGCGAAGCGCATGGAAGCGCGGCGACGTGCCGACGATGGTGAAGATGCTCTCACCACGCTACATCAACAAGGCCACCGACACGAAATCGGTGGCGGACCTGATGCAGGAATATGAGCGCCTCTATCGCGAGGGGCGTTTGGAACCGGTGCGCGAGATCACGCTCGATTTCGAGACTGCCGTTGCTGTCCGTGTTCCGCTGCCTCCCTACCGCAACGAGGAACTTGCGCTTTTCAAATCCGGCGAAGTGACGAAGTTTCAGGAGAAAGGTCCACCGAAGCAGTACATCGTGGCACTCTCCTACAACAGGGCGGACAAGCAGTGGTATTTCGCGGACGTGCGCGAAGCGAAATACTTCAGCGTGAAGTGGTATATGGAGGCGATGATCCGCCCCATGCGCATTGGCCCCGGCGCAACGATCTACACGGAAGAAGGCAATCCCATTCAGGACAGCCCCTTGCGCATGAGGCCGCAGTCTCGCGGCAATCAGCGCGAAGGACGTCCTCCACCAGTGACACTGAAATGAACAAATCCTCTCTCCTGAAGTTTGCGACGCTCTGCGCCGCTTCGATGATATTTCTCATGGCACGGCATTCGGCGGCCCAGCAGCCCGTTTCCGCCGCGATCGCGCCCACGGCGCCGACGCCCGCGACGCCACCCACGATGCCTGCGGATCAGGCGGCATTCCTTGCGGCGCACAAGGCGCTCGCGCTGCAGGCGCTTTTCGGGAACGACCCCGCTGCGATTTCCCGCCAGTGGAATTCGCGCGCGAAGGAATTCATCGGTGTCGGGAAGCCGGTCACGAACTGGATCGGAACCATTCGGGAGGTTTTCAGGAATCCCGATGGATACCGGCTGGTGGTGGCGATGAACGCCGATGGGAAGAACAGCGTGTTCTTCGCCACCGACCTCCTCACCAACCCCGTGGAAAGAAACCTGATTCCCGCCAGCGGCGACAATTTTTCCTTCCTGAAGAAGGCAAAGGCGGATGATCGCATCGGGTTCAGCGGAAGCGTTGTCAGCAAGCAGGATGGCACGTTGGTGCTGCTTGCCTCCGGCGGGAACACAACCGATGAGCCTGTCTATGCGTTCAAGTTCACGCGCGTCAGGAGTGCCGAGGAGACGTTGAAGGAAATGGCTGCGGCGCAGCGCGAGGCGGCGGAGAAGGTTGCGCAGGACAAGGCGTTGCGCGAGGAGGCATCGAAGGCGCCGCCAATCGATCGCGACAAGCTGGTGGCGAACAGCTATTACCGCATCGGTGGCGTCACGCCGCTGCGTGCCGCGCCGCCTGCGACCAGCGCCGACGCGACGCCGCTTCCGCCACCGATCCAAATTCCGCCGGACACGATGATCTTCGTTCACGCGGTGCAACAGATCGACGGAACGCCCTGGTACAACGTCACGGTGGACATGCAACTCGATCCGCTGCGCAGGAAGGGATGGATCAACAGCAAGGAGTTGACGGAGAAGGAGGTCTTCGCGTTCGACCGCGTGGTGGTTCCGACTCCGTCGCTCACGATCCGCACGGAGACGGCCTACAACAACGCGGCGGGCACGGACGCACGAAAGCCCAAGCCCGGCGACATCCGCCAGGTCTACATCGTCAGCAATGCGAAGGATGAATTGTATCACGCCCCCGGTTGTCAGCGCTTGAGGGGGCAGGTGACGAAGTTGCACATCTTCGAAGCCACCAAGCAGGGCTACAAACCGTGCCCCGTTTGCTTCGACACAACACGTTCACGGTAGCCTTCACCGCGTTGGTGTCAGACGTCCGCCGTTTCATTCATCGGCTTGGCATTCAGGACCGCTTCCATCACGCTGGGATCGATCTCCTCCTTGGGGCGGCCTGCGGCGATCCATTTGTCGATCTCCTCGAAGAGCACATCGACCATTTCCTCTTCCTTGCAGCCGCGCACAACCTTGCCGAGGCGATAGATGGCGCCCTTGCCGCGCCCGCCGGCGATGCCAAAATCGGAAATCTGTCCTTCGCCGGGGCCGTTCACGGCGCAGCCCATGACGCTGACGGAGATGTTTTCCTGCGGGTAGTTGCGCAGCCGTTCCTCCACCGCGTGGGCGGCGCGTTCAAGGCCGATTTCCACGCGCCCGCAGCTTGGACAGGATACGAGGTTCGGTCCCGCGTTGCGTTCGCCCACGTTGGCCAGAAGGCGCTGGCCGACGAAGACCTCCTCCTTTGAATTTCCCGTCAGGGACACGCGGATTGTATCGCACAGGCCATCCATCAGCAGCGCACCAATCGCCATGGCGCTCTTGATGGTTCCGCTGCGAACAGTGCCCGCCTCCGTGAGACCCACGTGGAAGGGAACGTCGGTGCGGTCCGCCATCATGCGATAGACGCGCACGGTGGTGATGACATCGGAAGCCTTCAGAGAAAGTTTGATCTGGTCATATCCCAAATCCTCGATCGCGCGAATGTCATCCAGCGCGGATTCGATCATGGCCTCCTCCACGGGCATCGTGCCCGCGAAGACGCGCCTGCGCAAATCCTGCCGCAGGGAGCCGTTGTTGACGCCGATGCGAATCGGCACGCGGCGCTCTCGGCAACGCGCCACGATCTCTGGAAGAAAATCCTTCCGCGCCAGATTGCCGGGATTGAGCCGAATGCCATCAACGCCCGCATCCAGCACGCGCAGCGCAAGGCGGTAGTCGAAATGAATGTCCGCAATGATCGGCACGGGAGCGGACTTCATGATCGCATCGAAGGCTTCCGCGGCCTTCAGGTCCGGGCAGGCGAGCCGGGCAATATCAACACCGGCCTCCTTCAATTCGTGAAGCTGCGCGAGTGTCGCATCCACGTTGCGCGTGTCCGTCTTCGTCATCGTCTGCACGCTGATGGGCGCGCCGCCGCCGATGGGAATGTTCTTCAGTAGCAGTTGCCGGGTCTTGCGCCGCGTGATTGCCATGCTTTGTATATTCCTCTTCAAGTGTGGTGATTGTACACCGGGGGCCGTTCATGGCAAGGACGATGGAACCCCTGCGGAAATGGGTTTGCATGTTCTGATAAAGCCGTCATTGGTTTTGCGGGAATTTCAGGAGGTGCCAAAGGAGCGATCGATGATTTGCGAAAGATTGAAACTTGCATTATTATGCGTCATTGCGCTGGTGCTTGCTGGGTGCAAACCACCTTCAGGGCAGGCGAACCAAAAGGAGGAAGGGGAGCACAAGCCGGAGCCGACATTCAAGCTGCGGGACCTGCCGCAATCCGACGCGATTCTTCCCATCGTGGCGGTCTGGGGGCCGGTCGTGGAGGAGGGGGTGAATGATGAGCTTCAGGAACAGGCCGCCTATTTCTCCCGAATAGTCGCGGACAACATTGGTTTTGGCCCGGAACCATTGCTTGATGTTTTTGAGCCGTTGAAGACGAACGTCCTGTTTCCCCTGCGTGGATCAGTCCTCTACAAACCTTTGGTGCAGCGTTCGGACGCGGAGTTGATCAAAGCTTCCGAGGCTTTGCAGGCCGACTACAATATCACAATCGCGGCTTTCGAGGAGGATTCCAAACCAGTCATTGAAGTGCGATTGCTCGACATGAGGCGCGCGGTGGCATGGCAGCAAAAGTATTCGGGCACGTGGGTTGAGATAGGGGAAAAATTCGGCCACGACGTTCCGGAGCTTTTGAAGGCGATGGGGGTGGAGGTAACCGAAGCGCAGCGGGCCGTCGTATCCCATTCCCCCACAGGCGATGGTGTCATCTTTGCGCAACTTGCAAAGAAGCGTGAGAATCTGAGCCCCGAATCCGTCAAGCAGTTGAGGGATTTGGTGACTGAGTGGGGAAGGAAGGACCCGCTTCACGTCCGATTCCACAGCTTGTCGCTGATCAACAATTACACAGATTCAGCCCCAAACGGAAAGCAGGCGATCATCGCGGAATTGAACGACGGCACGAAGCCATTCAATGGATTTCTTGCGAGAAAGTGTGTCGAAATGCTGTCCACCAAGAAGGACTATCAGGATTCCAAGGCATTCTGCCAGAAGCTCATGGAGGCCTATCCGAATTGGCGTACCTTGCATACGCGTGCGTCGTATGCAGCGTATGTTGCCGGCGATTTGGAGTCAGCCACCCGGATACTTGCGAAGGCGCGCAAGCTGGGCTGTACAAGCTGGCTCCTTGATGTCGCCGAAGGTGATGTTTATCGGATGCGTTCCTACAATGCGCAGCGGGGGCGAACGATCAATAATTTCAGCCAGCGGGAAATGGGGGATTTCATGTCTGGCAATCGAGGATCGATCCAGTTCTTTGAAGCGGCGCTCAAGAAGAACCCCAACAGCGCCTATGCCATGAGTCGCCTTGCGGATAGTTACCTGCGTTCCGGCGAGGATCAGGAGAAAATCTTCAAACTCTGCGAAGGGGCATTGGATGTTGATGCCGGGAATGAGGATGCAATCGGGACAATGCTTTGGTCATGCGCCCCCGGCTACAATAGGCGGATGGAATTAGGGCGTAAGTTGATCATCAAATATCAGGATCGTCTGAAGACTCCCGGATCAATCGCAGTAATAGCCTCGGCAATCCAGCAAAATATGCGTGAGAGCATGCAAGGCTACACGCAGGAGGAAACCTTCGACGCATGCGAGCGCGACCCGATGGCCGCCGAAGCCTCCGGATTCGTGCTCCTTCGGATGCTGTACCTAGAGGAAAAGGAAATAAACCAAGATT
This sequence comes from Candidatus Sumerlaeota bacterium, assembly GCA_020850785.1. Taxonomy (GTDB): domain Bacteria; phylum Sumerlaeota; class Sumerlaeia; order SLMS01; family SLMS01; genus JADZDZ01. The sequence continues at coordinate 7,149 of JADZDZ010000013.1, forward strand.
TGCTAAGAGTCCATCCAAGAAGTCCTCATTTTCACGCTGCGAGCCTCCTTGCCATGAG
>JADZDZ010000014.1 GCA_020850785.1 Candidatus Sumerlaeota bacterium
CCTCCCTGATGGACGAGAACCGGCTGGCTTCCCGGCAGTAGGGCGCCTCCCTCCTTCGCTGTTCCCGGCAACGGCGCGCTTCCCCAGCGCGCCGTTGCTTTTTTGTGTTCAACCCTTGAACACCCGGGTTGAAATAAACTTCATTTCCGACGGTATTCATCAAAAGAGCGACCATGCCCAGACCGGACGAGAGTGACTTCACGTTTGCGCCGTCGGACGATGACAACATCCGTCGCGGCGCGATGCCGCTTTCTCCCCCGCTCTACTACAACCTGACGAATGACTTCGAAGGGACGGTCGCGCATCTTTCCGCCGCCGAATCGTCGTGGTTGTACCACATGATGCGGGAGCGCCGCTCCTCAGCGACGGCGTCGCGCTTTGCGATCTTCCTCTCCCACGCGAAGTTTCACGTGGCGATCATCCTTCGCATGATCGCGGTCTTCCTCATCATCTGCATCGTCGGCATCCAGCCGATCCTTCTGATCGTGATCATTCCCGTGGCGATGATGATTGGCGACGCCACCCACATGCTCCGGAACGCGTTCGGTGCGCGGGACAAAACGCTTCCCCTTTTTGTGGAGGACCTGTGCTTCACACCCCGCATCCACGATCAGGCATTGCTCGACCTGTACATGACGGGAATGAACGGCCGGAACTTCGCGGAAGCGCTGCTTCTGGAGACGCTGGAGAAGACGCGCGTCTTCACGTTCACGAGCTATCTTCTTTTCTGGCTGGCGTTGATCGTGCCGATCGCCACGCTGATCGGATGGCAGACCTACGCGAGCATGTTCATCACGCTGACGCTTGCCGCGCTGGCGTTTGTGTTTCAGAAGTTTTTCCTGCGCATCCTCACCCTCCAGCGATGCGCGCGCCTGATTGAGCGAACGAATGAGCGCTGGAAAGGCGGGGACGCCACGAGTTCATCGGGGGAGCCCGGCCATGCGTGGCGGAAGCGCCGCGGCTGCATGAAGTACATCATTGTCGCGGGCATCCTGCTGGTGCTGGGAGTCGTGTCGTTCATCATTCCCCTGCTGCCGGGACTTCTCTTTGTCCTCGTTTGGGCATTCGTCTTCCGGAACCAACTACTGCGAAAATATACCGATCTCTGGAACGCCTCCATTGTCGAATGCGAAATGGCCTTCACGATCTTCATCACGTCCCACTTGATGAAGGACGAACTCGGCGCAACGTGGGCGAAGTGGTATTACGGAAGTGGGCGGGCCAACACCTCCATGGAAGGCGTCACGGTCCTGCACGAGACAGTGGTCGATGAAGGCAGTAAAATTCCTCCGGTTACGCCCGCGCCATGAAACCATGGCGGTCGGGCAATTCCGCCTTTCCGCGCTGGCTCCTTTCTCTGGAGCCGTATCTGGAGAAAACCTACGCAACGAATCGACTGTATCGCTGGTCCCACGAGCATCGGCTTCGGCTTCCGCGCCACAAACAATTCGCCCTGCACCTGTTCGGAACCTGTTCGTTCCCTCGTTGGACGAGCATCTTCGCCGTGCTAGGAACCATTGCCGTGGTGGTCGCCATGTTCTTTGTCTCCTGGGCCCGGCTGTGCTGCCCCATTGTTGTCTTCCCGTTTATATTGTGGCCGCTGGCGCGACAACGCATGGCGCACCGACGCCTCACGGTGGCGAAGTTCCCGCTGTGGATTGATGATATCTTTTCAGCCGATGGAATTCATCTGCAGGCCGCGACGGACCTATGGCTTGTGGGTTGTCATGGCAGCGAAATCATCCAGGCAATCTACGCGGATGCACGCGAGCGCACCTGGCGCTTCTGGTTTGCGGGCGCGCTGGTCATGAACCTGATTTTTCTCACCGTATTTTTCGTGAACATCAGGCTCACATGGATGGAACGCGGACTGCTTGCCGCAGCGTTCGCATTCACCCTGTGGCAGGCATTGAAGGCCGTGCAGGCCATCGGCATCTGGCGAACGTTTGGGCGAAGCGTGACGATGCGTTTCGCCCACTGGCGCGGCGAAATCACCTTTATGACTCAATTGTCGCGTGGGATATCCGATGCCTTGGTCGCCGGTGGATATTTGATCCTGATGACCATGATGGTCATTTATGGCGTCGGCTTTTTCTCCTCCCTTTTTCCCATGGCTTCATTCCCCGAAGGTTCCCTTGCGCTGCGTCCGGGGGCAGTCACCGCAGCCTTTGCCATCATCGTTGTGGGAGCGATCCTCGGATTTGTCTCGCGACTGATGGCAGACGCGGTCGCACACGCGATGGAATCCTATCTGCGCGAGGCCCACGTACGCTTCACGGAGTTCATGGTGACGCGCGTGCTGGAGGACACGAAGGAGCCGCCGCGAACGCCGCCAATTTTCACGAAGAGCGTTTCACCGTAAACCACGCGGGACCGAGCGCGCGATTCTCCGTCATCCATTGCTGAATCCGCGATGTTTCGTATTCCTTCAAATCGACGGGAATGGTGTCCTCGATGATCATGGCCTCCGGCGTGGGGCGAATGCGTAGCGCCTTGAAATTCACGCCACAGGCCTTCGCGCGCCGTGCCGCTGCGGCAAAGGCAGGGTCGTGAACGTCGGAGGGGCGCATCGCCACCGCGTCGCCGCGCTGCACGGTAAAGATCACCGTCGCCCGGTGTCCCTGCCTCACGACCTCCATCAGTTCATCCAGATGTTTCGTCGCGCGCTCACTGACGGAATCGGGAAAGTAACCGTGCCTGTCGGGATAGACAAGGTGGCAGTTCTTCACTTCCACATAGTGTTCCTGCGAGCCCTTCCGCAGCCAGAAATCGACGCGGGAATTTTCGCCGTACTTCCTCTCACCCTTCATTTCATCCCAGTCCGAAAGGCCGTGCAGCAGCCGCGCCTCCAGCAGCGAGCGGACAACCCTGTTCGGCAGCGATGTGTTCGTGCCAACCATCGTGCCGTCAACTTCCGTGATTTCCCATGTGTATGCCAGCTTGCCGGCGGGCTCATCCTTCTTCGACACCCACACGCGCAACCCCCGCTGCGTCAGACACTCCATGCGCCCCGTGTTCACGCAGTGCGCGACGACCTTTTCGCCACCCTCCAGCTCAATGTCCGCCAGAAACCGATTCCAACGACGCACCAGAGTTCCCGGCAGCAGCCTCCGCCCATGGGGAATAACAAGAAGTGGCGCGCGCGCAATCATGCGCAAACGATGATGACGGATCGCCCCTGATGCGAGGAATTTTTTGGATCAATCCACATGGCGTATATACGCGGGCGCGACCTGCTCTCACGTTGACACCCAAGGCCTGCGGGACGACATAGTGGAGCGTTGTAATTTCCCAGTTCCGGAAAATTTCCGACATATGTTCGAGAACTCCCCGTTCTATCATCAGGCGCTCGCCCAGCTTAACAGCGTTGAAGATAAGATCGATCTGCCGAAGGGAGTTTTTGAACGCCTGCGCGTGCCGAAACGCACGATCACCGTCAGCATTCCCGTGCGCATGGACAACGGCGAGACGAAGATGTTTCTGGGCACGCGCGTGCAGCATTCGCTGACGTCCGGCCCCGGAAAGGGAGGCCTGCGTTACAGCCCCCACGTGGAGGCTGGCGAAGTCACCGCGCTCGCGATGCTGATGAGTTGGAAGTGCGCGTTGGTCAATCTTCCCTTCGGCGGCGCAAAGGGGGGCATCAATTGCGACCCCGCGAAGATGTCCCTTGGGGAGAACGAGCGGCTGACGCGGCGCTTTACCCAGGAAATTACTCCCTTCATCGGCCCGAACACCGACGTCATGGCGCCTGACATGGGCACGAACGAACAGACCATGGCGTGGATCTACGACACCTACTCCACGATGACGGGCGTGAACTGCCCGCAGATCATCACCGGCAAGCCCGTGGCCGTGTTCGGCACCCTTGGGCGCCGCACCGCAACCGGCTTCGGCGTTGTTTACTGCATTGAGGAGGCGGCGAAGGAATGCGGCCTCAAGCTCACGAATTCCACGGCGGTTGTTCAGGGATTCGGCAATGTGGGCTCCGTGACCGCGCAGGCACTTCACGATCGCGGCGCAAAGGTGATCGGCATCGCCGACGTCAGCGGCAACTACATCAGGCCGAGTGGCTTCAATGTTCCCGCGATGATCGCCCACATGGAAAAGCACCGCACGCTGGAAGGTTTCGAAAACATCGCGGCGGACAAGGTGACGAAGGAACAGTTCTTCGCGCAGCAATGCGACATCATGGTGCCTGCGGCGATGGAGATGCAGATCAACGGCGAAGTCGCCCGGAACCTGAAGTGCCGCATTCTGGCGGAAGGCGCCAATGGCCCCTGCACCGCCGATGCCGACGTCCACCTGCGGGAGCGGAAGGACATCTTCCTGATCCCCGACATTCTTTGCAATTCCGGCGGCGTCATCGTTTCCTACTTTGAATGGGTGCAGGGCATCCAGATGTACTTCTGGTCTGCGGAGGAAGTGGACAACAAGCTGCAGCAGTTGATTCGCCGCGCCTTCCTCACCACGTCGCAGTTTGCCAAGCGCCGCGGGTATGACATGCGGACGGCGGCCTTGTGCCTGGGAGTCTTCAAAGTGGCCAACGAAAAGCACCAGCGCGGCCTGTTCCCCTGACCCGCCACGGCACCGATTAGCAAAAACTGGTAAAGAGCGGCGTTTTTATCGAGGGCAAAGGTGCCCATTTTCAGGCACCATCGCTTGACCACGCCTCCGGTCACGTGTCCGCTACCGCTCGTCAAACATTCGAAAGTTCAGCGAAGGGAATACGCATCATCGCATGGCAAAAAAGGCTCTCATCACAGGCATCACCGGTCAGGACGGCAGCTATCTTGCGGAATTGCTCCTGAAGAAAGGCTATGAAGTTCATGGTCTGGTGCGCCGCGCCTCCACGTTTAACCGCTCCCGCATCGACCACCTGCACGTTGATGAACATTCATCCAGCGCCAAGCTCTTCCTGCATTATGGCGACCTGTCCGACTCCAACAGCCTGATGAACGTGCTGTATGACGTGCAGCCGGAGGAAATTTACAACCTTGCCGCGCAGTCCCACGTGCGCGTGTCCTTCGACAACGCGGAATACACGGCGGATGTTACCGGCACCGGCGCGCTCCGCCTGCTGGAAGCAAGCCGTCGTCTGGTTCCCAAGGCGCGCGTCTATCAGGCGTCGTCCTCGGAAATGTTCGGCGGCGTGCAGAATCGCGCCCAGGACGAAAACACACCGTTTCATCCACGCAGCCCCTACGCCTGCGCAAAGGTGTTTGCCTTCTGGCAGACGGTGAACTACCGCGAAGCCTACAACATGCACGCCAGCAACGGCATCCTGTTCAACCATGAATCTCCGCGCCGCGGCGAAACCTTCGTGACGCGCAAAGTGACCATGGGCGCGGCCCGCATCAAGATGGGCCTTCAGGAAAAACTCTACATGGGGAACCTTGAATCGCAGCGCGACTGGGGCTTTGCCGGCGACTATGTGGAAGCCATGTGGCTTATGCTGCAGCAGGACAAGGCTGACGATTACGTTATCGCAACCGGCGAAACCCACACGGTTCGCAAGCTGATCGAGGTCGCTTTCGGCTACCTTGACCTTGATTGGAAAAAGTACGTGGAAATCGACCAGCGTTACTACCGTCCCAGCGAAGTGGACTTCCTGCTGGGCGATCCCGCGAAGGCAAAGCGCGTGCTGGGCTGGCAGCCCAAGGTTACCTTCGAGGGGCTGATCAAGATGATGGCCGACAGCGATCTTCAGGCGGCGAAGCGCGAACTCGCTTCGCGCGGCTGATTTTCACTGCGGAACAAACCGGGCGCAGCGTTTGTCTGTCACATGACCGTGAACTTCCTTCGTAGCGCTCTTCTCCCGACCCTGCTGGTCATCGTCTGCGCCGTTGTCTCTGCGCAGACGATGACCCCTCGTCCCACTCCAAACCGCACAGCGGCGCCTTCCCCCACGCGGACACTGATTCCGGTGCAGGAGGATGGCTCCCTTCACCTCACGAAGTCCTGGGATCGGCCGCTGAGCGGCACGCTTTCCCAAGCCACGGATTTTTGCGTCTTCCGGCTGAACCTCTCTCTGGCCGCCAATGACGCGACGGCGGGCCCGCAGTTGTGGGCGCTGCCGATGAAGAGCGACAACGCTTCCGGCCCCGCCACCGCCGTTTCGCTGGCAGGCATTCCTTCGCAGTTCCGCATCTCCGCCATCGGCGCAAATCCGATGCTGAATCAATTCTTCCTCGCAGGGAATGAAAACGGCGCCGCAACGATCTATCAGGGCCAGCAGATTACGGGCGGCAGCTTCGGCAACTGGAAGAAGCTTCCTCCATTTCCCGAACAGACTCCCCCCGCATTCAAGGATATCCATGAGGATGGTGAATTCACCTTCTTCCTCACGGCGAGCGACGAAACGGCGGAGGGACATTTCACCGGCGGATGGGCTGCAAACACCGGGGCGGGCGCGGAGCAGTTTCAATGGCGCAAGATTCCCGCACCGAAGTCCCTTCGGAAGGGAAGCAGCGTTTTCGTTGTCGGCGATTCCGTGATTCAGGCGGGCGGCATTCGCGGGGAAAATGATGGGCCGGACATGGAGTCCATCACCTTCGACAAAAAGAATTTCGGCGCATGGCAGCCGGGTTACATTCCGCTGTCACGCGTCGTTCAGGATTCCATCGGCGCTGGTGAAGGAAGTTCCATGATCATCGCATCGCGCGAAGCGCCAAAGCGCGAAGGCTCCGCGGAACCGCCGCGCGCCTACTTTTCCACCACCCTGAATGCGAAGAATTTCTCGCTCTGGAACAGCGTTTTCCTCCCCTTCGTCGATGAGCCGTTGCGCGCGATGACCATCGATCCCGGCCACAATCGCCTGCTGCTGATCACGGAAGCCGCCGACGGAAAGGACCCTCTCCTTACCGCCTACGAATTGCCCGCCTATGTGTCCGCCCACCGAAAGACCGACGCGGAATTGAAGCTGATCAATGAAGCAAAAGTTGCGGCGAATCCGCCGCGCGTGAGCCCCGCCGAAGCGTTGGCGGAGGCCAAGAAAAAAGAGACTGCGGCGCTGATGATCGTCAGCACGGGTGAGAAGGAGGAGGACATCCACACCCGCGTGCAGTTGCGTTCCAACCAGTTCCGCTATGCCACGCGTGGTGCAGTGATCACGTACCTGACCGGCGCGGAGGGGGCGGCGCTTCTGCGCCAGTACGACATCAGCGGCACCCCCGCCTATCTGCTCATCGACAAGGATGGAAAGCTGCTGAGCCACATTTCCGGGCGCGTTCCCAGCACGCAGGACATGATTGAACTTACGAAGCCGCTTCGCGCCCCGTCGGGCGAGGCGACGCCCGCCCCCGCTCCCTGACGCAGGCGCAAATACCGCTGTAATCCGCGCGCTGTTTGTGGTGGATGGCTCCCAACCCACCAAGGGAGGCAAATCCCCCATGAAATCGCAACAAGCCCTCGTCGGCTCCATCCTGCTTCTTGCGCTGGCGCTCGCCATCAACGGTGTCGCGCTGCTGCTGCGGCCTGCGGCGGGGCCTTCCGCCGGCCCCACCATCCTTCCGATGGCAGCGGCGCAGAACCCCGCCAGCACGACCCTGCCGGGCATTTATTACCTTGCGCGGGACACCTATTTCCTGACCGCCAGCAGCGATGGACGGCAGGTTTTCCTGTGGTATTACGACTTTGAGCCGCGCGAGGAGGAGAACAAAATCCGGCTGATTCGCGTGGCCACAGCCCAGCCGTGAAGGCTTGGACCGCAAAAAGGGGGCAGTGAGCCCTTGACAGCGGACCCCTCTGCGCTTTCACTTCCCAGCCGCCTGCGGGAACGCGGGCGCCCCCGGTGGTCTGGTCGTCTAGGGGTTAGGACACCGCCCTTTCACGGCGGTAACACGGGTTCGATTCCCGTCCAGACTGCCACCTTTACTTCTTATTCGTCTCTGCGATTTCCGCCTCAATTTCCGGCGTCTTCGGATCAAGCATGACAAATGGCGCACGGGGTTCGCGCAGCTTTTGGCCCGGCGAAAGCGGCACCGCCTCCCACCGCCCCACAGCCGCAGAATGGTCGTAGCGCAGCACCTGATGGCTGCCACGGGCGTCCTTCACCGTTTCCGTGTACTGGCGGCCAAAGAACGTGCCGTCGAATCCCAGAAGCTCGTGGGCCAACTGCGCCGTGTGCGGAAGGATCGGCGCCCACAGGGTGTTCAGCCACGTGATGCATTGCAGCACCGTGTGAACGATGGTGCCGGCGCGCGCCACGTCCGTCTTGATCACGGTGAAGGGTGCCTGCTGGGTGATGTAAAGGTTCACAAGGTCTGTAAGGCGCATCAGTTCCACGGAGGCGGCGCGCAGCTTCACGGCGCTGTACAACGCGCGCACTGTTTCAAAGCCGCGCTTCACCTCATCCAGAAGCTGGCTGTCGGTTTCGGCAAGCGCCGCAGGGGTGGGCACCGATTGGTCGAATCGCTTGTAGGCGAAGGGAATCATGCGATTGATCAGGTTTCCCCACTTCGCGATCAATTCGCTGTTCACGCGCGTGACGAAGTCCTCCCAGGTGAAATCCGCGTCGGCGGTCTCCGGCGCCATCGCGGTCAGCGCATAACGCCACGCATCGGGCTGATAGCGTTCCATCACCTCGTGGATGGGGATGATACGATTGAATGACTTGCTGACTTTGTTGCCGCGAAACAGAAGATACTGGTTCGCGGGCACGTCATAGGGGGTGTTCAGGCCGCCGTAGGTCAGCAGCATCGCCGGCCAGATGATGGAATGGAAAGGAATGTTGTCCTTGCCGATGAAGTAGTAGGAACGCGCGTCGGGATTGACCGCCGTGTCCCACCATTCACGCCATTTTTCCGGCTCTCCCGCCAGCTTTGCCCATTCCTTTGACCCGCTCAGGTAGCCGATCACTGCATCGTACCACACATAGAAACGCTTCGATTCGTAGCCCGGCAGCGGGATGGAAATGCCCCAGGTCAGGTCGCGGGTGATGGCGCGCCCACGAAGCGATTTTTCCTCAAGCTGCGACTTCGTGTACGCCGCGACGTTTGTGCGCCAGTGATCCTTCGGGCTGCTGTTCCACCAATCCAGCAGCAGGTCGTTGGCCTTTCCAAGATCGAGGTGGAAATGCTCCGTCTCGCGAATTTCCAGTTTCGTGTTGCCGGTGATTTTCGAACGGGGATTCTTCAGTTCGATCGCGTCATAAGTTGAGCCGCAATTGTCGCACTGGTCGCCGCGCGCGTCCGTGTTTCCGCACTTGGGACAGGTCCCCTCCACGTAGCGGTCGGGAAGGAAGCGCCCGTCCTGGGGATCGTAGAGCTGCTGCTGCAGCTGCGTGTAGATGTAACCCTTGCTGCGATGCTGCAGGAAAAAATCCTGCGTCGTGCTCCAATGCGTTTCCGTTTCCGTGTGGGTGTAAAGGTCGTAGGTCAGCCCCAGCTTCAGGTAGGTCTCGATGAAGAGCGGATGAAAATGATTCACCACGTCGATGGGCGTCTTCTTCTCCTCGTCAGCCTTGATCGTGATGGGCGTGCCATGGGTGTCGGAACCGCTGACCATGATCACGTCATTGCCGATCATGCGGTTGAAGCGCGCAAAAATGTCCGGCGGCAGGTGCGCCCCCGCGATGTGGCCGATGTGCTGGCGGCCATTCACGTAGGGCCACGCGACACCGATGAAAATCTTTTGAGCAGCTTTTGACGCCATGAACTTTTTCGGGACCTTTCAGGAAGCGCCGCGAAACTGCCGCGAAACGCGGCGCGGCGTCCAGCGCAACCCGCGGTTCAAACTGATTGCACGGCGGGGCCCCCTGTATCAGTGTCGATTCCTCCCGGAGAGGGACGGGCGGCCGCTGGTGGCGCAAGCCACGAGAGGAAAGTCCGGACATCACAGGGCAAGATGCTGGCTAACGGCCAGGCGGGGAAACCCGACGGAAAGTGGAACAGAAAACACACCGCCGATGGATTGCGCAAGCAGTCACAGGCAAGGGTGAAATGGTGCGGTAAGAGCGCACCGGCGCGCTGGCGACAGTCGCGCCTGCAAAACCCCATCTGATGCTATGACAAATAGGCGGGGACGGGCCGGCCCGGCCCACGGCCCTCGTGGCCACACCCGCGGGTAGTCAGCTTGAGGCGCCGCGCAAGCGTCGCCCTGGAGGAATGACCGCCGCCCCGCGCAAGCGGGGAACAGAATCCGGCTTACAGGCCCTCTCCGGGATTTTTTTCAGGAAGTTTCCCTCCGTGTCCGCTCCGGGCCGGGGGGAATGTTCAGGAGAAACAACCCCTCCCATCATGTCTATATGTCTATACAACAGGCCTGCGGCACGGACAATCCCGGTCCTCCTCTCCTGCGGGCTGATGCTTTGCACCGCCTTCGCGCAGGCGCTCTCCCCCGCCGTGGAGTTCCTCAATTCCGTGGACGCAATGTTCGCGGAGGAAAAGGAATCCCATCTGGTGTGGATTGATCCGCTCGCGCCGCCTGATCCGATCGTCAACCCCGGTCAGGCATTGCTCGATTTGAGCAGGGCGGAAATGATCACCCGCAAGAGCTTCACGGAAATCTCCTTCGCCTCGTCCGATCGCGCAAAAATTCTGCGTGATGGCGCCGCAGCAACACCTCCTCCCCTGCGGGTCTATGGCAGTTCACCGCTGGCCGTAATCGCCGCCTACTGCGAATTCACCGGACAGACGTGCACCTTCAGCG
>JADZDZ010000015.1 GCA_020850785.1 Candidatus Sumerlaeota bacterium
GAACGCTCGAATACAAACCTGATGCCGATGAAGTGGCGGTGCTGAAGCTCGTGGAAAGCTGGCTGGCGCTGGTGCGCGACCAGAAGCTATCGCGCGACCCCGATGCACAGCGGGTGGCGACGACGCTGATTCAGGCGGCGCACAGTTCGCCGCTCGCGCTGGCGGACTGGCTGCTCGCACGTACGAAGAAACTTCCCGCGCGTGAAGGCGTCACCGCCGATCCCACGCGCCTGAATCGTCAGGCGATGGCGGACCTTCCACCGTTGAGCGGAGAGAAGAAGCTGCTGGCGGAACTGGACGCGGCGAACCAGAAGTGGCAGCGTTCCACGCGCGCCATCGATGCGCAGGGTCGCGCGCTTGCACGCAGCCCGCGCTATCAGGCGTTTCTGGGCTTCCTGAAGGAAACGCTTGAGGACAATCCCGACGCGCACCTGCTGGTGTTCACGAGTTTTGAAGCGAATGTTCATCCGCTCTGGTTGCTGCTGCGCAAGGCGCTGACGGACATGGCGGAAGTCTACGAAATGAGCGGCCTGCAATCGCGCGTGGAGCGGGAAAAGAACGCGTTTGAGTTTCAGGAATTTCCCTCCGGAAGCGTGCTGATTTCCGACGAACTCGGCGGCGAGGGACGCAACTTCCAGTTCGCATCGCACGTCATCCATTTCGATCTCCCCATCGCGCCGTGGACGGTGGAGCAACGCATCGGCCGCTGCGACCGCGTGGGGCGAGACGAAGAGGACGATGTGGATTCGCAGGTGCTTCTGGCAAAGGGACAGTTGGACGAGGCCTTCTTCGAATTTCAGGCGGAGGCGCTTGGCGTCTTCAACGATTCCATCGCTCCCGTGGAAAGCGAATTGGAGCGCATCATGGAGGGCGCCATTGCCACTTGCATCGACGAGGGAACGGGCGCCGTTATTGACCTGATTGATGATGTCCGCCAGCACATCGAATCGGCGCGCGAACGATCCAATGCGGAGTTGCTGCTGCGCGGCGCCGTCGGCGTTGAGGAAGCGAAACGCGTCGCGGAGGACCTCAAGGATGATCGCGAATTGCAGAAGCTGCGCGCGGCCACCATTGAGTATGCGAGGCTGTTTGATTCGATGGTTGATGAACAGGATGGCGGACGCGTTGCGATCACCGTGGGCGAGTATCATTCGCTGCACGGCCTTCCGGGAATTGCGCAGGAGATGATCGGCTATTTTGACCGCAGGAGCGCCATCCGCCACGAGCGCCTCAACTTCTTTTCGCCGGGTCATCCCTTCGTGCGCTCCATGGCGCTGGCGGCAATGACGGAAAGCCCGGATCGTGCGGCCATCGTTTCGCGCAAGGGGATCGAGCAGTCGGCGATTCTTTTCACCTATCGCATCAGCCTGTCAGCGGAGTTCATCGGCAAGGCGCGCGACCTGCCGCTCGATTTGCGCGCTCCTCTGCTTTCGAAAAGCTCCCACTTGTTTGCATCGCGCATGCTGCGCGTCGCGATCACGCTGGATGGCGAAATCATTCCGCGCATCGAAGGAAATGAGTCGTACTACGACACGCTCCGAAAGGATGACGTTGCGATCGAGGATGGGGAGCGCATCGCTTCCCTGCTGTCCGAGGATTGGCAATCGCTCTGTCTTGAGCTGTCGGAGAAGGCGGAGGAACACGCGCGCGAGGTCAACGATGCGGCGGTCGCTGATGCCATCGATCAGTTTGAAGACCTGCTTTGCGAGGCGATGACGCGCGTTCACCCCGATCATTCCCTGGTGGAGAATGAAGTGGCGGCGTTGATCGACCTGGTTCGCGAACTGAACGTTGATCTCGATTCGGCAGTGTTGTTCCTGCCAAAATAAGGCGCCAGTCGGCATTGAAATTGTGGTGTGAATTGACACGCCACGAGTCCACGCCTACCCATGTGTCAAAAGGGCGCAAAGGCCGGTCAAAATGCCACGACAAATCATGATCGTCGACGATGAGAAGAACACCCGCGAGGGCCTGAAATGGGCGCTTGAATCAACGGGCGCGGAGGTCTTCCTGGCGGAGAACGGCGAGCAGGCGCTGGTGAAGCTGGGGAACCTGCCGGTTGATCTGGTCATCAGCGACTTGAAGATGCCGAAGATGGACGGCATGGAATTGCTGACGCACGTTCATGAGGAATTTCCCGACGCGGATTTTGTGATGCTGACGGGGCACGGCACCGTGGAAACGGCCGTCGATGCGATGAAGAAGGGCGCGTTCGACTACTTGATCAAGCCCGTGAACATCGACGAGTTGCAACTGCTCGTCGATCGCGTCTTCGATCAAAAGTCCCTCAAGCAGGAAAACGAACGCCTTCGCCGCGAGGTGGATGACAAGTACGGGTTTGATTCCATCGTTGGCCATTCGGCGCCGATGGAAAACATCTTCGAAAAAATTCGTCAGGTCGCGCCGACAAAGGCGAGCGTCCTGATTCAGGGCGAAACGGGAACCGGCAAGGAACTGATCGCGAAGGCAATCCACTTCAACAGCAATCGCCGTCGAAAACCATTCGTTGCGGTGAATTGCGGTGCGCTAACGCAGACCCTGTTGGAATCGGAACTCTTCGGTCATGAGAAGGGGGCCTTCACGGGGGCGATCAAGCAGAAGGCGGGTCGCTTCGAAGTTGCGAACGGTGGAACGATCTTTCTCGACGAGATCGGCGAGACGACGCCGGAGTTGCAGGTGCGCCTGCTCCGCGTTCTGCAGGAGCAGGAGTTCGAGCGCGTCGGCGGAACGAAGCCGGTGAAGGTGGATGTGCGAATCATCGCCGCCACGAATCGTGACCTGAAGAAGGAAGTGGAGGCGGGGCGTTTTCGCGAGGACCTCTACTATCGCTTGAACGTGATTCGCATCGACATACCGGCGCTGCGCGAACGTGCCGACGACATTCCACTGATCGCGAATCACTATCTGAAGCAGTTCAATCGCGAGCACGGGAAGAATCTGGAATTCAATCCGAAGACGACGGCGATGCTGCAGAACTTTCACTGGCCCGGAAACGTGCGCCAGCTTCGCACCGTGGTGGAAAGCGCGGTGATCCTGACGTCCGGCAGGGAAATCCAGCCGAAGAACCTGCCGGAGGAACTGCGCACGGAAAAAATCGCGTCCGGAGGCGTGAAGCTTCGCGTGGGCATGACGGTTGAGGACGCGGAGCGCGAGCTGATCAAGGCGACGCTGGCGGATTTTCAGGGGAACAAGGCGAAGGCGGCGCGCACGCTGGGGCTGGGGCGCAAGACGTTGTACCGCAAGTTGCAGCAATACGGAATCGAGGAGTAGCGAACGCCGTGCGTCGTTGGACGGTGATTCTCATTTCGCCGAAGGAAAGCGGCAACGTGGGTGCGGCCGCGCGCGTGCTGAAGAATTTCGGCGCCGGTGGCCTGCGTGTCGTTGCCCCACGTTGCGAAATCAACAACGCGGATTCGCGAAGGTTCAGCTCCGGCGCGGCGGAGATTCTTCGCGGCGCGCAAATCTTTGACACGCTCGATGCGGCGCTCGCGGATCGTGAACTCGTGATTGGCCTCACGGGTGTCGGCGGAAAGTATCACAAGGTGGATTGCGTCGGCCTGCTTCCGGAAAAACTTCTGGAGGGAAAGGATCACCTCACGAAGTGCGCACTGCTTTTTGGGCGCGAGGAAAACGGAATGGTGGCGGAGGAGCTTGAGCGCTGCGATTTCCGCTGGTCGCTCCCAAGCGATCCCGATTTCCCGTCGTTGAATCTGGCTCAGGCGATCGGCGTTGCATTGTGCGCCGTCGCGGAGGAGGAGCGCCGACGCGGCCTCTCGCAATTGGGGCGGGGCATCGCAATCTCCAGTTCAACATTGTCGCCGGTTGCGGGAAGCAGCGACCCCGGCGATCGTCCCGCCACCGCCGATGAGCTTCAGCATCTGGCGAAGCATTGCGAAAAGCTGATGACGCGCATTGGCTGGAACAAGGGGCGACGCATGAAGGGATCGTTGCAGAAGATTCGCAATGTGCTCGCGCGCGCGTCGGCGACTGAGCGCGAAGTGAACCTGCTGCACGGACTCTGCAAGCAGGCGTTGATCGGCATCAACAACCCGGAACACTTTTCGGAATTCAAGGACGCCGTTCCCGACAATGACACGGAGGATGACGCATGAAGATCGTCGTGTTGGATGGCTATGCGCTGAACCCCGGCGACTTGTGCTGGGACGCGATTGCTCCCCTCGGTGAGTTGACGGTGCATGATCGCACACCGCGGGAACAGGTCGCGGCGCGCGCGGCGGATGCGGACATCGTGCTCACCAACAAGGCAATCGTGGATGGTGAAATCATCTCGCAGTTGCCGAAGTTGAAACTCATTGGCGTGACGGCCACGGGAATCAACGTGGTGGATGTGGCCGCGGCAACCGCGCGCGGAATCGTGGTGTCCAACGTGCCGCTCTATGGCACTGATTCCGTTGCGCAGTTTGTTTTTGCGTTGTTGCTCGCGCTGGCGCATCGCGTGGAAATGCACAGCGATCTGGTCCTGCGGGAGGGACACTGGACCACGGCGCCAGATTGGACATTTTCCGCCACGCCACAAATCGAATTCGCCGGAAAAACCTTTGGGATCATCGGCTTCGGGCGGATTGGGCGGCGCGTTGGTGACTTGGCGCACGCATTCGGAATGAAGGTGCTCGCAAACAGCACCACGCGCTCTCAGATGGCTTCCCATCCGTTTGAATGGCGAGCCGTCGAGGAGATTTTCGCGCAGGCCGACGTGGTTTCGCTGCATTGCCCACTGACGGCATCCAACAAGGAATTCGTGAATCGCGCACTGCTGAAGCGCATGAAGCCGACGGCCTTTCTCATCAACACGGCGCGCGGACCATTGGTGAATGAAGCAGACCTTGCCGATGCGCTCAAGAATGGAACGATTGCCGGTGCCGCCTGCGATGTGGCGTCCGTGGAACCGATTCGTCCCGACAATCCGCTGTTGGGCGCGAAGAATTTGATTCTCACCCCTCACATGGCCTGGTCCACGAAGGACGCGCGCGCACGGCTGATGGACCAGACGGCACAGAACATCCGCGCGTTCCTTTCCGGCTCACCGATCAATGTCGTTAACTGAGGCGCTACTTCAGCCGCGCTTTCGCCAGCGTGAGTGAGTTGGTGACGACGCTGACGCTGCTCGCGGCCATGGCGGCGCCCGCAAGCATTGGCGAAAGCAGGCCAAACGCTGCCGCAGGAATCAGCAGCACGTTGTAGACGAACGCAAATCCGAGATTCTGGTAAATCTTGTTTGCGATGGCGCGGCTCAGCAGAATCGCCTTCACCGCTGTTTGCAGGTTGGACGTCGCGATAGTGATTTGCGCAGCTTCCATGGCGATGTCGGCACCGGTATTCATTGCGATGCCAAGATCGGCTTCCGCCAGTGCTGGCGCGTCGTTGATGC
>JADZDZ010000016.1 GCA_020850785.1 Candidatus Sumerlaeota bacterium
TCATCCTATTTATCCTTTTGCTGTGGAATTACTTTACGAAATATCAATGACGGCATGAGCGTCGCAGAACCACGAAAATCGATCTGGAAGACACGATGGGTTTCAATCGTCATGATGGCGGTTGATGCGGTGGGTTTCGCGTTGTGCTGGATCGGAGCGTACTTCCTTCGGGCATCGCAGAATCATTGGACTTCGCGACCGATCAACGAGATCACTCCCTACCTGACGGTCTTTCCCGTGATCGTGATGATGGGGGTCCTGAATGCGGTCATCTTCGGCTTGTATATACACCGGCGCCGCCTCTCGTCGCTGAACAAACCATCCACGCTGCTGAAGGCGGGCTACCACTGGCTTCTGTATATCATCGTCGTGGCGTTCCTGTTCAAGGAGTTGGACCTTGGGCGCTCCGTGATCGTGCTCGCGGGGTTGCTGGGCTTCGTCTATCTGTATGCTTCACGAAATTTGCTGCGGTGGTTGAAGACGAAGGCGCTCACGGCGGGTTTGGGAAAGGTTCGCTGCGCGATTGTCGGCACGGGCGACAACGCGCGGGAGGTGCGGGATTTCCTGAAGCGCCATCCGGAGGTCGGCTTTGAAATCGTCGGCTGGGTGGCGCGCTCGCGCGATGAATCCGGCGACGCGGAAAACCTGCTGGGAACGGTTTCGGAGTTGAAGGAAATTGTCCGGGCGCACCACATTGAGGAAGTCTTCCTTGCCATCGGAAATCTGGACACAAGCGAGCAGATTCGTCTGGTCAACGAGGCGGAAGTGACCGGCGTGAATGTGAACGTGGTGTCCGACCTGTTTGACGTGATGAGCGAACAACGCACGGTGGAGGAGGTTGGTGCCTATCCCGTGATTACGCTGCGGGACGGCCAGCGCCCAGTCTACCAGCGCATCATGAAATCATTCCTCGATTTCCTTCTGGGAAGCATCGGATTCGTCGTGTGGATTCTGTGCTTCCACTGGTGGATCGCGCTGTTGATCAAGGGCGATTCGCAGGGCCCCGTGTTCTTCGCCCAGGATCGCGTCGGCAGGAACGGGCGGCGCTTCCGCATCTGGAAGTATCGCACGATGCTGACGAGCGCACCAACGTATGCGGTGGCGCCGACGGAAGAAATGGACCCTCGCATCACACGTTTCGGGCGCTGGCTGAGAAAGACCAGCCTCGATGAACTCCCCCAGTTGTTGAATGTGCTGCGAGGGGACATGAGTATCGTGGGGCCGCGCCCGGAAATGCCCTTCATTGTCGATCAGTATGAGCCATGGCAGCGGCGCCGCCTGGACGTGAAGCCGGGGCTCACCGGGCTCTGGCAGGTGATTGGCCGCAAGAATCTGCCGCTGCACCTGAACATGCAGTACGACCTGTACTATATCAAGAATCAGAGCATTTTGCTGGACATCGAAATCCTGCTGCGCACCATCCCCGCCGTGCTGAAGGGGAAGGGTGCATTCTAACGACGACACTGCCATGATCCAACGATATACACGCAAACCGATGAGCGACATTTGGACGCGCGAAGCGCAATTCGACGCCTGGCTTCAGGTGGAGCTTGCCGTGTGCGATTACTATGCATCCATCGGTCGCATTCCAAAGAAGGACCTTGCGACGATCCGCAGGAATGCGCGCATCGACGTGAAGCGGATTGATGAAATCGAAACCGTTGTGCGACACGATGTGATCGCCTTCACGACGCAGCTTGCGGAGCAGATCGGCCCCGCCTCGCGCTTTGTCCATCTGGGCCTGACGAGCAGCGATGTCGTGGACACGGCGTGGGGGCTGCGCATGGCGCGAGCTGCGGAAATCATCGCGGCGGACCTGAAGGCGCTTCATACGCGGCTGCGCGACCTGGCGAAGAAACACGCCTTCACGGTCATGATGGGACGCACGCACGGAATGCACGCGGAGCCGACGACGTTTGGCCTGAAGGTTCTGGTTTGGTACATGGAGTTTGGCCGCCACATCGAACGCTTCCGCGAGGCGACAAAGCGTGCCTGCGTCGGGAAGATCAGCGGCGCCGTGGGTACCAGCGCGCACACTGGGCTCGCGCTCGAAAAGGCCGTTTGCAAGTCGCTGCGTCTTGGCGTTGCGGAGGTCAGCACCCAGGTTGTCCAGCGCGATCGTCACGCGGAGTTCCTGAACACATTGGCGCTGATCGCCTGCAGCGTGGAGAAGGTTGCCACGGAGGTTCGCCACCTGCAGCGCCCGGAGCTGCGCGAGTTGGAGGAACCATTCGCCACAGGCCAAAAGGGAAGCAGTGCGATGCCGCACAAGCGCAATCCCGTGACGGCGGAGCAGCTTACAGGGCTTGCGCGCGTGGTGCGCGCGAACGCCATCGCGGGAATGGAGAACGTTGCCCTCTGGGGGGAGCGCGACATCAGCCACAGCAGCGTGGAGCGCGTTGTCATTCCCGATTCCTGTCAGCTTGTTGATTACCTCCTGTCAAAACTTGACTGGATTCTGGCGGGGTTGCGCGTGAATGAGAAGCGGATGGAGCAGAACATCTGGGCGACGCGGGGCCTTGTCTTTTCGCAGAAGATGATGCTGACGCTCGTGGAATCGGGCATGACGCGCGAGGACGCCTACGCAGCGGTGCAGGGCGCCGCGATGCGTTCATGGCATGACGGTGATTCCTTTGCCGATGAGTTGATGAAGGAAGCATCCGTTCGCGCGGCGGGCACGACCCGCGCGGAGCTGGATGCGATGATGAATCCGCGCGAGTTCCTCACGCATGTGCCGGAAATTTTCGCGCGCTGCGGGATCAAGCTGGCGAAGCAGAAAGCGAAGGCGCGAAAGAAATGACCAACGTCGTCCAGACGCTTCGCGAGCGTGGCCTGCTGCAGGATGTGACCGATCCCGGCCTCGAAAAAATGTTGTCGGAAAACAAGGTCTCGGTCTATGTCGGCTTCGATCCCTCCGCCGATTCGCTGCACATCGGGCACATGATCGGCGTGATGATCCTGAAGCATTTCCAACTGGCGGGCCATCGGCCCATCGCCCTCGTTGGCGGTGGCACCGGCATGGTTGGAGACCCGTCGGGGCGCAGTTCCGAGCGCAACCTGCTGACGCGCGAACAAATTGAAGTCAACAAGGCGGGCCTTCGCAAAATCCTTGAACGGTTCATCGATTTTGGCCAAGGCGGCGCGCTGATGGTTGACAATGCGGACTGGCTCGCGCCGTTCAGCTTCCTCGATTTTCTGCGCGATGTCGGGAAATATTTCCGCATCGGCGACATGCTCGCGAAGGACAGCGTGAAGCGCCGCCTCGCCTCGGAAAGCGGCCTCAGCTTCACAGAGTTCAGCTACATGCTGCTGCAGGCGTATGATTTTCTGCATCTCTACAGGACGCACAACTGCCGCGTGCAGGCGGGTGGGAGCGACCAATGGGGGAACATCACGGCGGGCACGGAGCTCATTCGCCGCGCGGTCAATGGCCAGGGGTATGGCATCACGACGCCGCTGCTGACGAATTCCGCCGGGGAGAAAATGGGAAAGACCGCCGATGGCGCGGTCTGGTTGTCGGCGGAAAAGCTCAGCCCCTACAAGTTCTATCAGTTCTGGATTCAGCAGGAGGATGCGTCGCTGGAGAACCTGTTCCGAAAACTGACGCTGCTGCCGCTGGAGGAAATCGCCGCGATCATCAGGAAGCATGGCGAGGACCCTTCGCAGCGCTATGGCCAGAAGCGACTGGCCGCGGCGATCACGGGACTGGTTCACGGACGCGAGGAAGTCGCGAAGGCGGAGGCTTCATCGCAGGCGCTCTTCGGCGGCACCCTGCAAAACAAGAGCGATGGCGAATTGCAGGCGCTCTTCGCGAATGTTCCCTCCGTGGAAATTCCCCGCGCGGATTTGGTGTCGGGAATTGCCGCTGCGGACCTGCTTGTTCGCGCGAATCTGGCAGCCAGCAAGAGCGAGGCGCGCCGCCTTCTTGAGCAGAAGGGTTTCTACCTCAACAACAGCGATGCACCCTTCGATCCATCGCAGAAGAACGTCACCGCCGCAGACCTGGCCAGCGAGTCCATGATGATCCTTCGCGCCGGGAAGAAGAAGTATTGTCTGGTCAAGTTTGTATAGGCATATAGACAGCGGGTTGGGCGACCACCCAACCTCTTCCCCATGATCCTCACCGTCACCCTGAACCCCGCGGTTGACATCACATTGTCCGTGCTGTCATTCGCGCCCGGTGACGTGAGTCGTGCCGTGGAAACGCAGAAATCCGCAGGCGGGAAGGGGATCAACGTCTCACGCTCCCTGCGCATTCTGGGCCTTCCGAGCGTCGCCCTGACTGTCGTCGGCGGCGATTCCGTCCGCGAGTTTCAACGCCTCGCGCGTGAGTCGGAAATCCAGATCATCTACATCAGCGTCCCCGGCGAGATTCGCTCCAACATCCACGTCTTTGACCAGTCCACGGGGAACATCTTCAAGGTGAACCAGCCGGGCAACGCGCTGGCCGACGTGCACTTCAACCACTTCAAGATGCTCTATCGCCAGCAACTCAGGAGCGCATCTGCCGTTGCGCTGGGCGGCAGTCTTCCGCCGGAAAGCCCCGTCACGGCGTACCGCGACCTGACGGAGCTGGCGGTGCGCCACAACGTGCCCGCCGTGGTGGATGCAGTTGGTCCAGTGTTGCTGGAGGCGCTGGCAGCGAAGCCCTTCATAGCGAAGCCGAACCGACGCGAGTTGGAGGAAACGCTCGGCAGAAAGCTGCGCACGGAGAAGCAAATCATTGCGGCGGCGCGCGAACTCAATGCGCTTGGTGCGCAATGGGCGATCATCACGGACGGAGCGAAGCCCGTGATCGTCACGAGTGCGCTGGAAACTTTTCGGGTGATGCCGCCCAGCATTCAGGCAAAGGGAACCACCGGCGCGGGGGATGCTCTTGCGGCGGGCTTCCTTGCGAAGTTTGTGAATCGTGCGCCATTTGCCGATGCACTTCGCTTCGGCGTTGCCATGGCGACGGCGAATTGTCTGACAGAAGAGGGCGAGACGGCGCGCGCGGCCGATGTAAGAACAACCTACGAGATGACAACCGTCACACCGTTGGGATGAGGCGGGGAGCCTAGCGGTTCCGCAGTCCGGCCTTGATCAGTTCCTGGGTCGGCGCATCCTTCCCAAGCTCCCTCACGGCGGACTCAATCGCCTTCTCCGCGATGTGCTGGCGCACGCCGAGCACGATCAGTGCATCGATGGCGTCGCGCACGTGGCCGCTTGCAGGCGCGGAACTGGCGGACTTTTCTGCGGGCGCGCTGTAGGGGACCATCTTCTCGCGCAGTTCCACGATCAGGCGCTCGGCGGTTTTTTGGCCGACGCCCTTGATGCGCGAAAGGTACTTCACGTCGTTTGAAATAATGGCGTTTGCGAAGGGGGCGATTTCAATCTGGGAAAGCAGCAGCAGCCCCTTGCGCGGGCCGATGCCGCTGATGCCGGTAAGGATGTCGAAGCAATCGCGCTCAACCGGCGTGGCGAATCCAAACAGTTGGAAGTTCCCTTCATTTGGATTCAGGTTCAGGCGCGTGAGGATCGTCACCGTGTTGCCCGGTGGCGGCAGTTCGCGCGCGGTGCTGGCGGGAATTTCCGCGCGGAAGCGAATGCCATTCACGTCGATGATCGCGAAGTCCGCATCGCCCGCCAGCAGCGTCCCATGCAGCGAATCGATCATTCGGTGGGCGGCGCCTTTGGCTCCAGCTTGTTGTTCTGGAATTTGAGAATCGATTTGCCGATGAAGAACACGCCCCAGCAAAGGATCGTGGCGACGCAGAATTGGACGGTGGGTTTCGCGCCGGTGGTTTCGTTGCGATAGACAATTGTGATCATCATCGCCAGCCAACTGACGAGGCCGATGACGATCAGCGTAAGGCCGATTACCCGGCGCGAGTTTTCCTTTGAAGCTGGTTCCTGGTTTTTCATGCTATCTGCCATTTCTTTCATCGTCGGTCCGCTTTTTGATGCTGCTCAGTTTTCCAGCAATTTTCGAGCGCGCCGCCTCGCCAATGCGGTCGATGAAAAGCACGCCATCAAGGTGATCAAGCTCGTGTTGGTAGACCCGCGCCAGAAGCCCTTCCGCCCACAACTCATTCTCGTTCCAATCAAGATCGCGGTAACGAATCCTGATGCGCGAGGGCCGGTACACTTCCGCGTCCACTTCGGGAATTGAAAGGCATCCTTCCAGGTACTCTTCATCCTCCGCGGAGGATTCGATGATTTCGGGATTGATGTACGCGATCAGTTCGCGGCGCGCGGGGTCCTTGCGCCGCTTCTTCTTTTCGTCGCCCACAACCTGCGCCACGTCCGCGACGAAGAACCTTCGCAGGTCACCAACCTGCGTGGCGGCAAGGCCGACGCCGTTGGCATCGTACATGGTTTCGCCCATGCTCAGGACGAACTCGCGGAACGAATCGGTCACGTCGGTGCGCTTCATGGCCTTGGCCTTTTCGCGCAGGACGGGATCGCCATAGGTCCTGATTTTCAGCTTCTTTTTCGTTTCGGGCATCGCCGGCGGTGGGTCCTTTTCTCAACTGGCGGGGAGGATGCCTGAACTACTCCGGCGGTTCAAGGCCGTATTGCTTCAGCTTTCGCCAAAGTGTCGAGGGGTTGATGCCGAGGATTTGCGCGGCCTTTTTCTGGTGGTTGCCGCAACTTTCAAGCACCGAGATGATGTGGCGTCGCTCAAGCTCCTCCAGCGTGATCCCGATCGGATAGGTGATCTTCTCAAGGGGCGCTTGATCGCGCGCGGGTGCCGCCTTCTTCCGGCGGAGGCGCGCCAGTTCCTCCAGATAGAGGCTCGACTTGCTGCCCATCACCACGGAGCGTTGGATCAGGTTCTCCAGTTCGCGAATGTTTCCCGGCCATTCGTGGTCGATGAGTATCTGCAGGTCCTCGGAACTGATGCGCCCCTTGTTGACGTTGGAGCGTCGTGAGTACTTGTTCAGGAAAAAGTCCACCAGCAGCGGAATGTCCGCGCGGCGCTCGCGAAGCGGTGGCAGTTCAATGCCTATCACGTTCAGCAAGTAGTAGAGGTCTTCGCGAAAGAGCCCCTGAGAAATGAGCGCGCGCAGATCGCGATTTGTCGCGGCGATGATGCGGACCTCCACCGGGAGCGCCTTGGCCGCGCCCTGCGGGGTGTACCTTCCGTCGTTGAGCGCGCGGTATAGTTTCCCCTGCAGCATGGGCGTCAGCGCGGAAACTTCATCCAAGAAAATCGTGCCGCCCCGTGCAAGCTCGAAGCGTCCCTGCTTGGAGGCGCGCGCACCGGTGAAGGCTCCCTTCTCGTGGCCGAACAGCTCGCTCTCCAACAGAACCTCCGGCATGGAGGCACAGTTCACGACGGAAAATGGTGCGTCGCGGCGCGGGGAATTGAGCGTGATCACCTGCGCCAGCAATTCCTTGCCCGTGCCATTTTCGCCGCGAACAAGCACCGGGCTGTCGCGTGCGGCGGCGATGCGCGCCAGTCGCATCACCCGAAGCATCTCCGCGCTGCGGCCGATGATCGCGACCTCCGCGCTGCCGGCCATTTCCCGCGTGTCCGTGAGCTCGAAAATTGGCTGAGCGCCCTCCGCCACGTCGACGAAGCGAATGCCGCGCGCCGCCTGATCGGGCCTGCGGAAGATGCCTTCGCGCTCGTAGATGAAATTGATGTTGTGAATGGCCGTTGCATTCGACGGCGCGTGGCGCAGCACATAGGTGAGGTGGTTGATGGCTTCCTCGATGGCGCCATTTTCGTAGTAGGCAATGCCCAGATTGTTGTGCGCGTTGATTCGATCCTCCTCCAGTGGCGAGGTTTCGAGGATGCGATTCAGGTGGGTGATCGCCTCGATGTACCGCTTGGAAAGAATCGCGAGTTCGCCAAGGCGTTGAAGCGCCGTCACGTTGTCCGGCTTAGCCTCCAACGACTTCACATACCACGTACGCGCATCGCCTTCATTCCCCTGATCCAGCGCCAGTTGCCCCAGATGCAGTCGCACGTCGCAGAGAAATTCGGCGGTGGACTGAAACAGCAGCCCAAGGTAGAAAATTCCCTCCTGAATGTGCGGAGGCGAATCGGACAGTTGAATCAGGCACTGCGTGGCGGGTTCCCACTCCCCCGCCTGAATCAGGAGCAATGCACGGCGATAAAGCACATCGGGGAGGCCGTTTTCCTCCTGCTCCGCCCGCGAGTAGAACTCCATTGCCTTGCGCACATCGCCCTCGTGGAGGGCGCAATGACCACAGGCAGCGAGCAACTCCGCGTTGCCGGAATCGCCGAGCAGCAGCGACTGAAACCTTCGGCGCGCCGTTGCAAAATCCTCCTGCACGAAGGCGCGGACCCCCTCCTGATAGGCGTGGGCGTGGTCGTCACCGCGCGGCGAATGTGCGTGGCGATTCCTGCGCTCCTCAGCGGCCTTCCCTCCCGCTGGTTCCAGGTCAGGTCTGTCCATGAGCGGTATTAAGACTCCCCACTCGCAGAACGCAAGGGAGAGAAGGGAATGCGGGCGCTGTTAGAGGTCCAATCCGCGCCCCTTGAGGAATCCCACCAGACGATCGAGCTGTCCCTGCCAGGAAAAATTCTGCTCCGCCGCAGTTCGGGCATTTACGCCGCAACGTTCCCGAAGCGCCCGGTTCTCCGCCAGTTCCAAGATGCCTTGCGCCAGACCATATGCCGCCGGTTCGCCGGCACGTCCCACGTCGTAATCCTTGATGATGCGCCCCATGTCACCCACGGTACAAGATGCGGTGGCGCGCCCCGATGCCATGTAGTCGCCAAACTTGTTCGGCCAGCGGCAGCGGTTGAAGGGGAGGTCGCGAATCGGCATGACGAGCAGGTCGCTGGCGCCAAGGAACTGCGGCACCTCTGCAAAGGGACGAAAACCGTAGTCGATCAATTTGCCGGCGCGCTTGGCCTCACCGATGACATCGGTTTCCTGGTACCAGCGCGGCCCAACGCTGATCATCATCACGTCGGGAATTTTTTCCCACACGATCTTCATCGCACCGACCAGTTGTTCCGTGTCGGGCGTTACGTTGGCAACATAGCCGATGATCAACCTGTCGTGCGGAAGTTGGAGTTTCTTCCGGCATTCGTCGCGATCGAGCGCATCAATTCGCCTCGTGTCCGCGCCGGAAACCAAATGCAGCACGCGATCGTCGGGAATGGAGAGTTCGCGCGTGCGAAGGCGCATCGGCTCAACGATGATGCTGACGGCGTCGGCATCAATGGCGGCGCGTTCCTCCATTGCATCCTCCGCGCGAAAACTGGCGCGCATCAGCCTGCCCCGGATTCCGCTCATTTCCATTGGAAGCGGAAGGCTCCAGTAGCGGGTATCATGAAGGCCACCCTGTTCGGAATTCCAAAGGTCGCACCAATCCGTCATCCAGAAGGTGCTGTCACGGCGAAGCATTCGCGCCGAACCCTGGTCAACGGGCGTGTGGGAAAACGTGTAGATGAAATCCCATTTCTTTTTTCGGAAGAGCAGGTATCGCTGCAACTGGCCGAGGTGAGAGAATCCCTCGCCGCCGCCGCGAAGCGCCGACCAGTTCGCTGTTTCCCAATGAAGCCAGCGCTCCGCCTCGTCAACCTTGCGCGGGCGATAGTAACCATGGCCCGTGCCGACGAACGTCACATCGTGTCCGCGCGCGTGAAGCCCGCGGGCGATCTCCTGCGCACGGAAGTACGTTCCGCGCTCCCGCAGGTTGTGATTCAGAATGAGGATGTTCATGGCGGGCCCGCGACGACGGGATCAGTTCTCTTCAAGGCCGAGCAATGACGCGACGCGGGTGAGAACAAAAACCTCGCGGATGCGCGGCTGAGGATTGGTCACGGAAAAGTCGCAGGAATTCTTCTTCAACTGTGCGCGCAATCCCATCAATGCACCAATGCCCATGGAATCGATGAAGGATGTTTCGCCCAAATCGATCACGATGGTCTGCGGATGACGCGGCAGGAGGTTGGAAATCGCCTCGCGCAGATCGGCGGTGGTTTCCGCACTGATCTCGCCGATGACTTTCACTGTCAGCTTTTGCTGGTTTCCTTCAACAACCAGATCCACCAATGCGGCTCCGGATTAATGTCGGACTAAAAAAAAGCGCCGCCGTCGAGGGACGGCGGCGCCGAAGCCTGACCTACTATCGACGAAGGAAGCGCGTGCGCTTGCGCAGCTTCTTGTACTTGTGTTTGCGAATTTTCTTACGACGCCACTTGATCACGCTACCCATCGGGCTCGGAGCCTCCGGAGGAAATTGAACTGTAGAGCCAAAAGGAAGCTCCATCAGGGGGTCGGTTGTGTACGGCCGGGAGGCGGTCCTTCACAAGTGGAATATTGATTCAGCAAGCGTTTTGTCATCCCCCCAACCATCGTTCTACGGGGTTACGGAAGCCTATCGTCGGGTGGCGGGAGCTGATGTCGCAAGTTTGGATTGTTGCGCTGACAGAACTTATCCGCAGGAAGGAGTGTACGCACGTCCGAAAATCGCTGCGTCGAGTCAATGAGGCCCTTTCGGACGGGGGTGCTTGGTTCCGGGTGAAAAAAAAGTGTGGTCGGTCCAAGTGTTTCGCGAGGCTTGATTGCTCTCAAGTTAGGCATTCCTGCGAAAGAGGTATTTGGAACATGTTTTCATCGCAAGCAAACTTGCATGCATCGCACCCAGTCATTTTCCTCACCGGTTAAGCCTATGATCCCTTGATTCGAAATAGGCTAACTGTTCGTGGGCCCCAGTGACCCACAAAATTCAAGGAGTGAGAAAGATGATTGGTCGTACCTCGAAGTTGGTTGCTTTCGCTTTTGCAGTGGCATTGGTTCCGTCCTTCCTGAGCGCGCAGACTGCGGTGGACGCCGTGAAGAACAGCGCAACCTCGGCGCTTGGCGCTGCCAAGGAGGCAGCGGCGAACGCCTCCGGACTTCAGTCCGTCCTGGCCGGCGGTGATTTCAAGACGCTGAGCGAGGCGCTCAACAAGGCTGACCTGCTGCCGATGCTGACCGATGGCAAAGCCTACACGATTTTTGCCCCCACAGATGCGGCGTTCAAGAAGCTTCCGGAGGCGGAACTCAAGGAGCTTCTGAGCAATCCTGCGGAACTTAAGAAGGTGCTTCAGAATCACGTGGTGGTGGGCAAGGTTTCCGCCGCCGACGCAACGGCGATGGCTGGCAAGAATGCCAAGACCGCCGCAAACACGGAAGTCCCGGTGACTGTTGTTGATGGCAAGGTGAAGTTCGGCGGCGCCACGGTGACGAAAGCGGATGTTCCCGCCGGCCCCAGCGTCGTGCATGTGATCGACACCGTCGTCCTTCCTGCGCCCGCGACCGCGGCCAAGGAAGAGAAGAAGGCCATGATGGAAAAGAAGATGGACCACAACATGGCTGGCGAAAAGAAGGCAGACATGAAGAACGAAATGAAGGGCGAAAAGGCTGACAAGAAGGAAGCCAAGTAACCCATTCGCCCGCGCCGGATTATCGGCGTGCGCCTGAAGCAGAAAACGAAACGGGCAGAAGCCAATCGCTTCTGCCCGTTTCATTTTGAATTCACTTCCCGAATACGGTTGTCATCAATGTTCACGCCCGTGGGCGCTTGCTCCCCAGCGTACGTCGCGAATCATCACACTGCCATAGCCGCAAATCCATGAGAGCATTGTGGGCAACAGCATGATACTGGAAACGAACAGGCCCGCCTTCCGCGTCAAATTCCCAAGGAATGTTTGGTCAGGCCTGGATTCCATCAAGACTCCAGAAGCGACAGATCGGCCCGCTGAATATTCCCAGCGGGCCGCTGCGTTCTTCGTATTAGTGTGCTGCGGGGATAAACAGGCGCTGCGCCCTTGAAATCTTCGCGCCGGCCGGCATCCCGTTCGCCTTCATCAATGCTTCCTTCGAAATGTTGTACTTCGCGGCGATGGAATCCACGGTTTCACCAGGGGCGATGTCGTGGAATTTGCCCCTCGTGGAAGGCGCCGCGGACGACGTCTTCACCACTGTGGGCTTTGCCTTTGTGGTCTTTTCCTTGAAGGAGGACGCGACGACCTTCTTCTCGCTGTCCTTCTTCGTTTCCTTGGCCTGCTTCACTTCCTTGGGCGCCTCCGCCGCCTTTGCGGGCGCGGGTGCTGGCGCTGGCGCGGCAGAATTCTCTGTTGCTGCTGCGGCAACGGGAGGGGGTGAACCAGCGAGCGGCTGCTCTTCAAGCGGCGCCGTTGCAAGCGCATCCGTTGTCGCCGGTGCGGCTGCATTCGCGGTCTGGACTGGAGCGGCGGCGGCATCAACCTTTGTCAGCGAATTCTGCGCTTCGGGCATCATGAGGCGCAGCTCGCTGTTCTCGTTGGAGACGCGCTTCACTTCCTCGCTCAGGCTGGCAACCGTCGCGGACAATTCCTCCACGGTTTTCTGCGTCTTGTCGTACTCGGTAAACTTCTTGCGAATGGCCGGGCTATTCTCCGGCTTTCCAGAGCAGCCAGCCATGAACATGGTGGAAGCTGCTCCCAGCATAAGCACTGCGATGGCGAACGAACGGGTGCGCATTGATGACAGACTCCTTCGAGCGAGAACGGGGATGAATTTCAGGGCGCCGACGACAACGAGCAGGGATCACGCGTTATTGCAGGGCTGTGCCGTGGAATGGCGCCGCGAGCGTCACACCGGCAAGAAAAAAATGCGCGCAAAATCAGGATTATTTTAAGGGGTGGAAATGAGTGCGCTTGCGGCAGCCGGGGAAGGGCGGGCTGATAGGCTGATCATGCACGGCGCGGACCCAGCGATTTCCATCATCGTCCCCAATTGGGAGGGGGAACAGTACCTGCCCAAATGCCTCTCCTCGTTGCAGATTTCCGCCAATGAAGCGGGGATCGCGTGGGAGTTGATTGTGGTGGATGATGCAAGCCGGGACGGTAGTGCTGCGCTGGTGACGGAACGCTTTCCCGGCGCGCGATTGATCCGCAACAAGCGGAACGAGGGTTTCGCGCGGGCGGTCAACCGGGGCGCAAAGGCGGCCCGCGGCGCGGTGCTGGTGCTGGCAAACAATGACCTTGTCGCCGAACAAAAATTCGTCCGGGAAGTGACCCGTCCCTTCTTCTCCCCCGCCGGGGATTTGCCGCATGGCGTCCTTGGGGATCGGTTGTTTGGTGTCAGTGCGCGAACCGTACGGTGGTATGACGGGAAGCCGAATCAGCTTTGCATGGGAGCGGTCTGGCGCGGAGGGCGGATCACTCCCGCCTACGCGTCCCCATCGCAGACGTCGCCGTGTCTTTTTGTGCAGGCGGGTGCGGCTGCCTACGACGCGCAGTTGTTTCGCGACCTCGGCGGCCTTTCGCGTCTCTACGAGCCGGGTTACTGGGAGGACTACGACCTTTCCTGGCGCGCGGCGAAGCGTGGATGGTTCAGCCTCTACGCGCCGGAGGCTCTCGCCATTCATCATGGCGGGGGGTCGATGACGAAACGTTTCGGTGAGGCGCGCGTGCGGCAGATGAAGGCGCGCAATCATTTGGTCTTCGAAATGGCCAACATGACTTCCCCGCGATTGTTCCTTGAATGGCTGGCGCGCATTCCAATTTCCGCAATGCGCGATGAAATTTACCGACGGGGAATGTGGGATGCCTTGCGCGGATTGATGCCCATCGCCCGCGCCCGCATGAAGAATCGCGGCTTGTTCACGGATGAGATGCTGCTGGAAAGTTATCGCGAATTCACCCCTTCCTTCTGAGGTTTTGCCATGCTGCTGCTGCTCATGCGCCACGGAATCGCCGAGGATATCGGAGCAGGGACCGACGCGGAGGACGCGGCACGCGCGCTGACGGGCAAGGGCCGCAAGGAAACCGATCGCGTTGCGGGGATGTTGAAGAAACTTGGCCTGAAGCCGAATGTCTTCCTTTCCAGCAGCCGCGTTCGCGCAAAACAAACGGCGAAGATTGTCGCGAAAAAATTCGATGCAAAAAAGATTGAGGAAACAGACGCGCTGGACTTCACGTCAACGTTCGAGATACTCGCAGAGGAACTGAACACGCGTGCAAGGAAGAGGAAATCTGCTGTGGTCTTCGCTGCAAGCCACGAGCCGTTCTGCAGCGAATTCCTTCGACATGCGGTGAGGGATGGAGGCGTTGAAATTCCCTTCGCAAAATCGGCTGTTGCAGTCGTGGAGTGGAAGGGCGAGGCGCGGCCCGGCGCAGGAAAATTGCTGCTCTATCTCACTGCGGGAATTGAATAGAGCGCACCCGAAGGAATCGTGACCGCGCAGGGCATGCAATGCGGCCATGGCACAAAGTAAAAACGGCAGTTCCTGATTGCGTCAGCTCTCGCCGCCTTCCCACGCGACTTGATTCTTCGCGATCCACTGCGCCTGCAGGGCGGATGCTTCCGCGCGGGAGGCTTCTTCCGCATCGAAGGAGCGCCCAACGACACGCGCAAGTCGCAATGTTTCGACCGCATCGAAATCGTTCGCGGCCAGCTTGCGCATCTGCGTCACCTTGTTGGCAACCTCGTCGCTGTACGCGGCGGCGGCGACGCGATTGCGCAGGAAATCAAATTCCTCCCTGCTGCGGGAACGCTGGTTGATCGCATTCATCGCCGCATTCTGCGCGGCCTCCACTTCCTCCTTCGGTCGCCCCAGTTGATTCAGGATTCCGATGCGAATGCCGTGGGTTGTGAAACTTTGCGGCAGGCTGGCGAGAAGCTCCTCGCAGACGCCGAGCGCCTCCTCGTAACGCCGAAAGCGGCGCAGGACCGTGGCCTTCAATGTGCGCCCGATGCCCGCGCGATCGTTCGCATCTGAAGCGATGTCGTCAGCAACGGCAAGCGCGTCCGCTTCCCGGCCCTGTTCGACAAGCCGAAGTCCCTTGAAGTAGAGTGACTTGATTCGTTCACCATGGGCCTCGTACTCGCCACTCACCGCATCCATGCCATCAAACCATGAGAAGCGCACGGACTGGTCGGCGATCATGTCCAACACACTCATGGAGTTCTTCTTCGGCTGCGTGCGAAGAAAGGCCGTGAGAATTCCGATGCGCTGTTCGTGAAGCGCCACTTCATGCACGATCTCGCTGAAATAGTGCATCAGCGTTTCGTCGTCATACTTGCGGGCCGCCAGAACGCGATTCACTGCGGCCGCGAATGCTTCCGGGCGATTGAGCGCCAACGATGCGAGCGCCTCCGCCGCCGTCGCCTGCGGTGAATCGCCAACGACGTTTCCACCCAATGTTTTCGCGGTGTCCAGACATTCCGAGTAGCGTCCCAGATGGTACTCGCAGGACGCGCGCATGCGCATCGCCTCCTCGTAAAGCTCGCGGTCGCGCAACGCCTCGCGATTGTCACGAATGAGTTCCAGCGCCTCCTTCCATTCCTGAGCGTAGTAGTTCAGGATCATCATGGAGCGCACCAGCGCCGGGTCCTTCCGAATGGCATTGCGCGAGAAGTGCGCGGGAATCACCTCCCGCGCGGCGCGATGTTGTTCGTGGGCGGAGAAAAGGTAGGACGCCGATTCCGCCTCCACCTTTGCAAACTTGAAGGGATGGCGCGCGTAGCCTTCGCCTGCGGAGCGCACGGCTGCGGGAACCTTGTATTTGTCACCCGCAGTGAGGAGGAATTCGATCTCCACCGGTTCCGTGGGAATGTAGCGATCCAGCAGGTCCGCGTGGCTGCCGAGCATGTTCCCAACAACGCCCTCCACGCTGTTGTTGTGAAGGAGCTCGGCGTAGAAGACAACGTTCTCCACCTTTGTCAGCCGGAAGCCGCGCTCCAGCAGGATGTCAATGAGCGCAACCTGCTCGATCATCGCGTCGCCACGAATCT
This sequence comes from Candidatus Sumerlaeota bacterium, assembly GCA_020850785.1. Lineage (GTDB taxonomy): Bacteria > Sumerlaeota > Sumerlaeia > SLMS01 > SLMS01 > JADZDZ01. The sequence goes on from JADZDZ010000016.1 coordinate 15,735, forward strand.
TGTTCCTGATCATTGAATCAACGATGATCAGCGCCGCCTCCAGAGTATGGTCGTTTCCCGGTGGTTGAAGGAATGGAGCCAGCACCTGGCGCAGTTGATCATGGTTCCCAAGCTTGATCAGCGAATCAGCCAGCCGCAGCCGCATCATACTGCCGTGTGTGGCGCGTGGATCATCCAGCAGATGCGCCATCGCCTGAATAGCGGCGGCATGGTTGTTGTCCACGGTGTGGCGGAAAGCGCGCACAAAACCGAAATCCGCAAGCGGCGCGGAGCCATCGCCCTGCACCGTCGCCAGAACGCCATCCGCCTGAGCGGTGCGGCCCGCTGCAAGAAGGCCAAAGGCCAGCCCCAGCCGCCCCGCGTCGCTCATTTCCGCCAGCGGGTAGGGGGAACGGCGGGAAAGCTCGATCATGCGGTCTTCATCCAGCGCGCGGAAGGCGGCCTTCAGTTCTTCGTCGAAAGTTGATTCAGGCATTATTCGGACGTGTCGTTCTTTCTTGACGGTGTACGGGGGGCGGTTGTTGTTCGGGTGACCTGCTGAAATTTAACGCCCCCGCTGAGGCCTGCTGTGGCCGTATTTCTGAAGACAAAAAAGCCGCTCCGTACAACGGGGCTTGCCGTTCTGGCATTGATCGTCTGCGGCATTGCGCTGCAGTTCGCTGATCGTCGCAACCAACAAAAGTCCAACATCGTCCGGCGTTCACTCAACACGATTTGCATGCCGTTCCTGAAGGCCGGTGCGCAAGTGCATCGGGGGGCGGAGGCCGTTTGGATCGGCTTGTTCCGCGGAGAGCAGCTTGCGAGCGAGAACGAGGAATTGCGGGCTGAATTGTTGCAGCTTCGCGTGGCAAGCGCCGCCGCGATCGCCGAAAATGAACTGAATGCACGAAGAAATGCGGTTTCCGACAACATTTCCACGTTGCGTGGAGACCTGATTTCTGCTTCCGTGCTTGGTGAGACACCGGCAAAAGGCAAGCGCCTGCTATGGATAGGTGCGGGGATGAATGAGAATGTGAGGAATGGCATGGTTGCCGTCGGCCCTCATGGCATCATTGGTGCCGTGGAGGAGGTCTTTGCCGACAGCGCGACCGTGAAACTCGTCAGCGACTACACATCCAGTTGGGGGGTGGAGGTTGGCGGCGCGGATCAGTTGGGCCTGCTGAAGGGTACCGGCGATTCGCAGTACGCGGAGCTTCATTTTGGCCGCACGGTTGCCGCCGTGGAAAAGGGACAGGCGGTCGTGTCGTCGGGCATGGCCAGTTCCGTCGCGCCCGGCGGGCTTCCTTTCGGCGTGATCGAGTCGGTGAAGCGCAACAAGCAGGGCGAGCCGGTGGCGGTGGTGAAGCTGGCCGACGATGCAACAAAGCTTCGCACGGTGTTCATTCTTCCCGCGCAGCAGATCGCTGCGTTGCCACCGCGATGATCCAGCA
>JADZDZ010000017.1 GCA_020850785.1 Candidatus Sumerlaeota bacterium
CGCAGAGAAGCGGTTGTCGCCCGTCAGCAGATTCACTTGCACATTCATTCCGTGTAGCTTCTCGACTGCCGCCACACTGGTCGGCTTGATCAAGTCTGCGAGCGCGATCACGCCGACAGGTTTCCGCTGCGGGGCGTTTCCCAGCACCACGACGGTCTTTCCCTTCATTTCAAGCTGCTCAATCCGGGTCCACTGATCGTCAGTGAACTTGTATTCGTGCTTCCTTGCGGAAGCGGGGGAGGAAATGGTGTAGGGCACGCCATCAACGATCGCCTCCACACCCAACCCCGCGTGGCTCATGAAATCGTCGGCGGTGGGGATTGCGATTTTTTTTTCGCGTGCGTACTCCACGATGCCGCGCGCCAGCGAATGCTCGCTTCCCATTTCCACGGAGGCTGCGATCGCGAGCATCGCGTCATCGCTGAGTTTCGGATCGAGCGAGAGCGCCTCCGTCACCATCGGCTTTCCTTCGGTGATGGTGCCAGTCTTGTCGAGGAAGACCGTCTGAATCTTGCGAGCGCGTTCGATGGCCGTCACATCGCGCAGGAGAATGCCCTCTCGCGCGCCGCGTCCCGTGCCGGTGATGATCGCCGTCGGCGTTGCCAGGCCCAACGCGCAGGGGCAGGCGATGACCATCACGGCGATGGCGTTCGTCAGCCCCGCAAGCCAGTCGTGGCCGATGAACCCCCAGCCAAGAAGCGTGATCGTCGCCAGTGCCAGCACGATGGGAATGAAGACTGCGGAGATGCGATCGGCCACGCGCTGCAGGGCGGTCTTTTCCGACTGTGCGCGTTCCACAAGTGCAATCATCCGCGCCAGCACTGTGTTTTCGCCAACATTCGTGACGCGAATGTGAAGGACGCCGTTTTCGTTTTGCGCGCCTCCCGTCACTCCATCGCCGATTTTTTTCTCCACGGGAATCGGCTCGCCGGTCACGATGGACTCGTTGACGAGCGATGTTCCTTCGATCACCTCTCCATCGATGGGAATCTTTTCGCCGGGCCTGACAACGACGATGTCCCCCACGCGAAGCTGATCCGTGGGGATGGACACTTCGGCCCCATCGCGAAGCACACGCGCGTCCTTGACCGTGCTTTGCGCGAGGGCGCGAATCGCATTGCTGGATTTCGTGCGGGCGCGAAGTTCCAGCCACTTGCCGAGCGCAACGAACGCCAGCACCATCGCGGCGCTTTCAAAATAGTTCGGCGCCACGTTGTGATCATGGGCGCCCTGCTGCATGAACTGATGGAAAACAAGCACTACGGAATAGAGGTAGGCCGCGCCAACGCCCAGGGAAATCAGCAGGTCCATGCCCAGATTCCCGTGCTTCAGCCCACGCGCGGCGCTAACGAAGAACCTTCCGCCGGTGAAGACAATCACAACGGTTGCAAGCAGGAAGACCAGCAGGTTGTGGGCGTTGAGCGGCAACGGAGCGAAGCCCGCGTGGCGGCCCATCTCCAGAACCATGACGATGGCGCTGAAGATCACACCAACGGCCACGCGGCGCTTCCAATCAGCCAGTTCTTCACGATTGTCGGTCTCCACAGGGGCTGATTCGGAGACAACTGCCGCGTCATAACCGGCGTTCTTCACTGCCTCCACGAGGGGAGCCGCAGTGGTGGCGCCGCCGGGCGCGATGTCCACCCGCGCCCGGTTTGTGGCAAGATTCACCTGCGCATCAACAACACCGGGAATTTCCTTGAGGGCGCGCTCCACGCGGCCCACGCAGGATGCGCAGTGCATTCCCTTGATGGAGAGTTTTACAAGTCCGTTTTCGGGCATCGTCGTGACGGCTCCTTGGCCATCCTACGAGGCATTCTGCACGAATCGTACCCGAACGGGGTCAGTACAGATTTCCGAGCGGACGGTGCGCATGGGGGATCGGCTTCAGCCGTTCCATTTCCCCGGCGGCCAGCTTCTTCTGGTACTGGCGCCAAGTGAGCGGTTCCGGCCCGCGCGGTTCGACCTCCACCATGGTGATGCACTCCGTGACGGGGCAGACGAGCGAGCACATGTTGCAGCCGACGCAGGTTTCATCATTCACGGTGAAAATGTTCACGCGATCGTCGCCGACGCCGGGGACTGCGCGAACGCCGCCGCTGACGACCGGGGCCTTCAGCCGGTTTCCGTTCAACGATGCGGTGTATTCACTCTCGCTGATGGTCTTGATGTCGATGGACTGGTGGGCGCCCTCCTCGCAGGCCGAATAGCAGAGGCCGCAATGGATGCACTTCTCCTGATCAATCTTCGCAACCACGCGATACATCAGGTCCAGATCGGCCCAGTCGCCCACGCGCGGCACAGATACGCCGATGAAATCATCCAGCTTCGCGTAGCCCTTTTCACGCATCCAGTTTTCCATTCCGGAAATCAGGTGCTCCACGATGCGGAAACCGTAGTGCATGACGGCGGTGCAGACCTGCACGCTGCTGGCGCCAAGAAGCATGTGCTCCACGGCATCCTGCCAATTCTGAATCCCACCGATGCCGGAAATGGGGATGTTGATTTCCTTGTCGGCGGCGATGGACTGAATCATGTTCAGCGCGATCGGCTTCACGGCGGGGCCGCAGTAGCCACCGTGGGACCCGCGCCCCGCAACATGCGGCTTCGGCATCAGGGTGTTCAGGTCAACGCCCATGATCGAGTTAATGGTGTTGATGAGCGACACGCCATCGGCGTTGCCACGCTTCGCCGCGCGGCCAACCACCCGCACGTCGGTGATGTTCGGCGTCAACTTCACGAGCACGGGGGTGCGAGCCACTTCCTTCACCCAGCCGGTGATCATTTCCGCATACTCAGGCACCTGGCCCACGGCGGAACCCATGCCGCGTTCGCTCATGCCGTGGGGGCAGCCGAAGTTCAGCTCAAGCCCGTCGCAGCCGGAGTCCTCCGTGCGCTTCACGGCATCGTGCCAGACCTCGCGCTTGCTTTCCACCATCAGCGACGCAATCACCGCGTGCTTCGGGAACAGGCGCTTCACTTCGCGAATCTCCGCGAGGTTTTCCTCCAACGAGCGATCGGTGATGAGCTCGATGTTATTGAAGCCGACAACCTTCCGCCCATCGTGGTCGAGCGCCCCATAGCGCGAGGACACGTTGAGAATGGGATCGTGCGTCAGCGTCTTCCACACGGCGCCGCCCCAGCCCGCCTCGAACGCGCGCGCAATCTGGTAGCCCGTGTTCGTGGGCGGACCGCTTGCGAGCCAGAAGGGATTGGGTGACTTGATTCCGGCGCAATTCGTTGATAAATCGGGGATGATCACTGGTTATTGATCCTTTCCGTCGAGGAAGCGATTGATGGACCGTGCGGCCATTTTTCCATCCTGCACGGCGTTCACGATTTCCTTCCCTTTGCTGGTGCAATCACCGCCGGCAAACAGGCCACGCCGCGTTGTTGCGTAGGTGTTCGGGTTGATTCGCACGGCGCCGCGATCCCGCTCGATTCCCTGCACGTTGGAAAGCAGTTCATCCACCGGCGTTTGGCCGAGCGCCGTGATGACCATGTCGCACTCGATGGTGAACTCGCTGTTCGGAATCCGAACAAGCTCCGCCTTGCGTCCTTCACCCTGCAGTTGCGTGCGGGCGAAGGTGGCGCCCGCCACCCTGCCATTTGCGCCCACGAAGCCTTCCGGCTGCACGTACCATTCGAACTGCACGCCGTCCGCCTTGCCGAGGTCGTACTCGTAATTGTAGGCGGACTTTGCATCCTCGCCGCGACGATAAGCGATGGTCACCTTCTCTGCGCCGAGGCGAATCGCCTGCGTCGCCGCATCGATGGCGGTGTTTCCGCAGCCGATGACGACAACATTGCGACCAACCTTGCAATCCTTCAGCGCGCGGCTGTCGTGAAGCTGTTCAATAAACTCCAGCGCCTCCCAAACGCCCTCCAGATTTTCACCGGGCAGCTTCAGGCGCTGCGTTAGCCCCAGACCAATTCCGAGAAAGACCGCGTCGAACTCCTTGAGCAATGCCTCAAGCTTCGGTGCATCAATTGGTGAGTTGAGCTTCAGGTCGATTCCCATATCGAGAATGTGCTGAATCTCCGCGAGGCTCGTTTCGCGGCTGATCTTGTAGGCCGCGATGCCAAGCGTGTTCAGTCCGCCGGGAACGTCGCGCGATTCCAGCACGGTGACGCGATGCCCAAGACGGCGCAGTTCGTGCGCGCAGGAGAGGCCCGCAGGACCGGAGCCGACGATGGCAACGCGCTTTCCCGTGTCCTTGCCCGGCGCGAAGAAGCGCAGGTTGCGCTCCGTCGCATAATCCGTTGCGTAGCGCTGCAAACGGCCGATCTGAATCGGCGCGCCGGCGCGGGCGTTGTCAACGCAGGCACCCTCGCACAGAACTTCCGTGGGGCACGCGCGGGCGCACGAACCACCGAAGAGGTTTGCATCGAAGATCGTCTGTGCCGCACCGGCGACGTTATCGTGCAGGATTTGCCGGATGAAGCGCGGAACATCAATGTGCGTGGGGCAGGCGCGGATGCAGGGCGCATCGTAGCAGAAGAGGCAGCGCGATGATTCCACGAGCGCCTCTTCGCGCGTGTAGTTCGGATGAAGGTCCGCGAAGTTTGCCTGCAGTTGGTCCGGGGTGAGGGGAGTCTGTTGCATCAGTCAGCTCATCCAGTTCGAGCGATTTTTGTCCGTCCACTTCGTCGTGATCTTCTTTGTCTTCGTCCAGAAATCAAAACTGCCGTGCCCCGTCAGGTCCCCCTCACCGTAGGAGCTGTCATTCCACCCGCCGAAGGGAAACGGTTCGCGCGGCACGGGAACGCCGATGTTCACGCCGATCATGCCGGCGCTGGCGCGCTCCATGAAGTAGTGGGCCACTTCGCCGCTGGAGGTGTAGATCGCCGCAGCGTTGCCATAGGGGTTGTTGTTCTCGATGCTGATCGCCTCATCCAGCGTCTTGCAGCGCACGATGGTCAGCGTGGGCCCGAAAATTTCGTCGCAACTGACAGCATGTTGCGGCTTTGCGCGGTCGAAGATCGTTGGCCCGATGAAATTGCCATTCGGGTTTGCGGAGGGATCAATGGACTGGCGTCCATCCACGGCCAACTCCGCGCCCTCTTTCGATGCGCCTTCGATGAAGCCAAGAATCCGGTTCTTCGCCTGCGTGCTGATGATCGCGCCAATGTCCTTCCCTGCCTTCATCGACTTGAACTTCGCTTTGAGCTTGTCGAGGATTGGATCAACCTCACCAACGGCGAGGAGAACGCTGGCGGCCATGCAGCGCTGCCCCGCGCAACCCGTCGCGGAGGCCACGACGTTTGCGACCGTCATGTCCACGTCGGCGTCCGGCATCACGACGAGGTGATTCTTCGCGCCGCCGAGCGCCTTCACGCGCTTGCCGTGCTTGCAACCGCGTTCATAGACCAGCTTTGCAACTTTCGTGGAACCGACAAAACCAATCGCCTGAATTTCCGGGTGGTCACAAATCGCCTCCACGATTTCGCGATCACCATGGATGACGCTGAAAATGCCTTTTGGAAGGCCCGCCTCATCGAACAATCGCGCAAGCTCGACGGCGCTGAAGGGTGTCTGCTCCGACGCCTTCAGGATCAGCGCGTTGCCTGCGGCGATGGCGGTGGGGGCCATCCACATGGGA
>JADZDZ010000018.1 GCA_020850785.1 Candidatus Sumerlaeota bacterium
GGAACTGATGGCGCGCGGTGTCGATCACCGCCCCAGCGAAGAGGACCTGAAACATCCGGCGATGTGGCATGGAATAGCGGCGGCGCATTTGGGCCGCAGCGAATTCGGCATTGATGACCTGCGGGTGTTGGAGGCGGTGGCCTTCCACACGACGGGAAATGAAGGACTGAATCCCGTGGGTCTCGTGCTCTACGTGGCAGACTTTCTGGAACCGACGCGCAACTTCAACGGTGTGGAAGCACTGCGGCGTGAAATTCTTCCGATGAAGGACCTGCGGCTGGCCGCGCTGGAAGTGGCCCGCCGAAAAATCGACAAAATCCAGCGCAAGAACCAGTCGCTGCACGGGCGCACGCTCGCCATGGCGGACTGGCTGAAGCGCGAAACAGGAAAATAACATTCATGGCCCAGAAAAGAACTCCCGGTTTTAACCCCAACAAGTTCTCGCTGAAGTCCACCGCCAAGGGGGGCGCAAAGGCACGGACGGAATCACCGGCGAAGACGCGGAAAGATTCCGCGGCGAAACTGCGTGCCGACGCGGCGGAGGAAAAGGCGAAGAAGAAAACACCGGGCGCTGGTGTGAAGAAATCCGCGACGGCAAAGCCGGAAAAGAAGAAATACACGAAGCGTCCGCTGACGGCGGCGGAAAAGGCCGCGAAGCTGGCGGATCGCAAGGCCGTCCGCGCGCTGCTGCGGGAAAAGCCGGAGAAGGTGGAGAAGCCGCGCAAGGAGAAGAAGGTGCGCGCGGTGACGGTGAAGGAATCACCGATCGAGGTGGTGGAGCCGGCGAGACGGAAATCCGCGTCGGGGCTGAACACCTTCCAGCGCGCGGCGACCGCAGCGCGCTTGGCGGATGATCGCAAGGCGGTTGATATTCTCCTTCTGGATGTGCGCGGCCTTTGCAATTTCGCGGATGTGTTCGTGATTTGCACGGCAACGAACCGCATTCAGCTCAATGCGATCGCGGAGAATGTGGCGATGGGGCTGAAGAAGGCCGGGGAGAAGACTCCGCTTCAGGATGGCCATCGCAACGCCAACTGGTCCGTGCTGGATTTCGGCGACGTGATCGTGCATGTGATGAGCAGCGAGGCCCGCACGTTCTATCGGCTGGAGAAGCTGTGGGGCGATGCGAAGGAACTGAACTGGCAGGAAATTTTGATGACGATGCCAAAGGCCGCAAACAGCTGACACGCTGCGGTCAGTTCACCTGCGGTGTCACGTCGTGCAGCACCTGCTGCATGAATTCGGCCTTCGCGTGAATCTCATTCCATTCCTGCTCGGCGGTTGAATCGGCAACGATTCCGCCGCCGCTGGCGAATTCAACGGAGCCGTCATCGCGGATGAGTGCGGTGCGAATGGGAAGGTTGAGTTCGCAATCGCCGTCGGCGTCGATCCATCCGAAGGCACCGCAGTAATAACCGCGCGCGGATTTTTCCAGGGCGCCGATGATTTCCAGCGCGCGCTTCTTCGGAGCCCCCGTTACGCTGCCGCCGGGGAACGTTGCCTCGAAAATCTCGCACATGGTGACGCCGGGCCGCAGAAGCCCGCTGACGGCGGACTCCAGGTGCAGCAGCAACGGGTGCTCGACAACCTGCAGGAACGGATCGACGGTTACGCTGCCGCTGACGCACACACGGCCAAGATCGTTGCGTTCAAGATCGACGATCATGACGTGCTCGGCGCGGTCCTTGTCGCTCGCGAGCAATGCCGCGCGCGTTGCTTCCAGTCCCTCCACGCCAATGCGCCGTGTCCCCTTGATCGGACGCGTTTCAATGTGGTTGCCGCGACGGCGCAGATACAATTCGGGCGAGAAGGACAGGAGCGTTCCGTTTGGCAGCAGCATCATGCCAGCGTAGGCGGCGCCGCCGCGATGGAGCGCCGCGTCGAAGATGCGATCGGGCGGCGCGGTGGTTTCGCCGTGCAGCGTCGTGGTAAGGTTTACCTGATAGGTGTCCCCGCTTTTCAGTAAGTCGTGTATCTTCCCGATGGAACGCACATAGGCATCCTTTTCGATCAGGGAATGCAGCGCGCGGTTCTCATTTCCTCCGTGGGGATGAGGCGTGATGGGGGGCGGTTCATGCGTTGCAGCAGGGGCGTTCTGCAACGCGGGCGCGCCGGGAAGCCAGCCCGCAGGAATGACGCCCGCGTAGCCGACGCGCTCCGGCGCACCGGTGCTGTGGGGGCGGTAGGCGTCCAGATGAATGGATGCGAAAAATTCGTCGTCCCCTGACACGGAATGGTGCGGGAACGCATCGTGATGCGGCGCGAAGACGCGACCGAATTCGTAGCTGGCGGCGATCAACGCGAGGGGGAAGGCGGGCTTGCCGCTCATGGGGCCGACGGCGGGAAGGTGCCTGCGAATCGCGCGAAGAACTTCATCCACGACGACGAGGGGGTTCTTCCTGACGACAAGGAATGGCTCCACCGCGCGAGCGGCAAAAAGCTGGGCGACGCCGTCGCGGTAACGCACCGTGACGACGGGACAGGGGAACAGAAGGGTGCGGGGCTGCCAGCCGTGATCGCCGTTTGCGATCAGCAGTCCTGCGCCGATGGTGGGTGTTGCGGTGGGTTCGTTCACGGGAATCAAATTGACGGTGTGCGCCCCCAATCTTCACCACAAGCGGGACGGCGAAACAGGGATTATTGATGAAGATGAGGCGTGGCAGAACAAAAAGTCGTGGCAGAGGTTATGCGGGCCGCCAATCGGGCGCGGGCAGGAAGGCCCTGCTGGTGGTTCTCCTGTTGAGCTGCGGGTTGCTGACGGCTTCGGGCATCTACTACTACCATTCGCCGGAGGATGCCAAGGCAGTGGTGGGGAAGGCTGCCGTTGTGGGGGAGCGGATCAAGGGTGATCTTCCCGGCACGGAAGCACCGGCGGACCCTTTCACCGTGGGGCGCGTGACGAATGTGATCTCCCTGAATGAAGTGGAAATGGAATTCGGCGGGCGTCGGCATCGCATCAGCCTGCTGAATATTTCCAAGGGGGGAGGCCAAACTGCGGATGCCTTCACCGGAAAAATGCGGAGCAAGTTGCTGAACACGCAGGTTCGGCTGGAGCCCAATGTGCAGGAGGGCTTCGACGCGACGGGGCGGCGAATGGGCTACCTGATCGTGGAAGGGGAGAACTACAATCTGGAGATGGTGAAGGAGGGCTTCAGCGCCTACGACACCACGAATGGCCGAAGCGCCAGCTACGACATGCAATTTCGGATGGCCGAGGCGGATGCGCGGGCGCGCAAGGTGGGGATTTGGACCGCCAAATAAAGAAGCCGGGGGTTTGAAGCCCCCGGCAATGTTCGTATCTCGCCCTGCTCGGCGGTAGTGCCTCTGCTACACAATGAACATGAGCAAATGAAGGGCCATTTGGTTTGTTCGTGTTGCTTGCGCCGCGCTGGCCGTTGGCGGATAACGCCTCCGGCAGGTTAAACTTCCCCTTCTGAAAGAGTTTTCATGGCTGGTTTGCGCGGAAAGACGGCGTTGGTACTTGGCGCGGAATTCCCCGCGGGACGGGCCGTGGCGTTGCAATTGTCGCGTTCGGGCTGCCGCGTGATCATCTCCGGTCACGATTTTCGGAAGCTGCAATTATTGGAGCAATTGCTGACAGCGAAGGGTGGAAACCCCATCGTGGCGGTGCTGCCGGGGGAAGCGGCGAAGGACCTTTCCATCCTGCGGGAGGCGCGCGACGAATGCGGGCATCTTCACTTCGTTGTGAATGCGCTTAGCGTGGTGGGCGAATCCCCGCAGGCGCATCACGCGGCGGGGAAGAAGGCGCACGATGCATGGGATGTGGTGCAGCAGCTTGTCACAGGGCGCGGGTCCGCGCGGTTCCTGACGCTGTGGCTGGATGCCGCCGGCAAGCCGCCGGAGTTTCCGAATGCGTGGTGGCATTCGCTGGTGCGCGTCACCGCAATCCAGACGGAGGCCGACGAGGAGCACGCGCTCGGCGATGCGAAGGTGCGTTGCGCGGGCGCGGCGGATACAATTTGCGAGTTGCTGATGTGCCCCGGAAGCGCCTGCCCCGTGGAGGTGAAGTTGGAGCCGAGGGCGCTGAAGGCGTAGTCAGCGGTCGGAGCTTCGTTCCCCGAAAATCAAATCATTGAGAAGGTCGATGGATGGGGGCCACACGAGCCTCGCGTCGCGCTGGGCTTTGAACCAAACGCGCTGGCGTCGGGCGAATTGGCGCGTGCCGGTGATGATGAGTTCGCGGGCTTGGGGAAGTGTGATTTCGCCTTCGATCACGCGGAAAAGTTCACGGTAGCCGAGCGCCTTCTTTGGCGGCGCGTGGTCGGGCAGGTTGAGCGCATGAAGTGCGCGGGCTTCCTCCAGCCAGCCTGCGGCAAGCATCGCATCAACACGCACCGCAATGCGTTCGTTCAACAATTCGCGCGGTGGATCGAGCACGACGAGAGGCGGCAGTTCCCCCAGAGCGGCGCGGCGTGCGCGGTCTTCGTCCTGCCACAGCGACAGCGGCTTTCCCGTGAGTTCAAAAACCTCCAGCGCGCGAATGATGCGAACATGATCCGCCGGCGCGAGGCGGCGGGCGCTTTCCTCATCAACGAGCGACAGGCGGCGATGCAGTTCCGCGGAACCCTGTGCGGCCAGATCATCGCGAAGTCTTGCGCGCACGGCATCATTCCGGCCGGGACCTTCGAAAAGCCCTTCGCGGGCGGCCTGAATCCACATCCCCGTGCCACCGACCACCAGACAGCGACGCCCTTCCTCGGTCCATTCATGGTTGGTGGCGGAACGGAGGCCGGTGACGAAGCGGGCCGCATGGAACTCGTCGCGCGGATCGGCGATGCCGATCATGTAATGGGGAACGCCCTGCTGCTCCGGGGTGGTGACGGCGCCGGTGCCGATGGCCATGCCACGATAAACCTGCATGGAGTCGGCGGAAACGATGGCGAGGTTGTGGCGCTTGGCAAGTTCGATGGCGAGCGCGCTCTTGCCGCTGGCGGTGGGTCCCGCGAGGAAGCCGACTGGCTGATAAATGGTGGGCAGGCGCATGGGAAACAGGTCAGCACGGCGGACGGGGCGTCCGCACCACGAAAAGAGCCATGGACATGCACGGGGATTTGTCGAGGATGGGCGCATGACCATGGAAGCGCCGAAACGAAGCACAACCTTGCGGGAACGCCTGCAGCGGGCGGACCCATCGCTGACAATTCCCGCGTCGATCGCCGTGACGGAAATGGAACCGGGAGTGAAGGTTTCGCGCGTTGTGGAGGGATCGCTGGCGGCGCGGGCGGGAGTGCTGCCGGGGGAGAAGTTGACCCACGTGAACGGGGAGCCGGTTCGCGACACGGTGGATTTTTACTTTCACATTGGCGGCGAAGAGGAGTTGGAGCTGGAGATTGAAAGCGCCGCAGGCGAAGCGCGCACGGTGGTGGTGACGAAGGATTCACCCGATGCGCAGCTTGGCCTGGATGTGGAGCAATTCACAACACAGCATTGCGGATGCAATTGTGTGTTCTGCTTTGTGCATCAATTGCCGGACAACATGCGGAAGTCGCTGTATGTGAAGGATGAGGATTACCGGCTCAGCTTCATGCAGGGGTCATACGTCACGGGGACGACGCTGAAGGATTCCGATCTGGAGCGAATTGCGCGGCAGCGACTGACACCGCTCTATTTGTCCGTGCATGCGGTTGATGAGGATTTGCGCAAGTGGCTGCTGGGGCTGAAGAAGGCGCGGCCCATCCTTGAGGTGCTGAAGTTCTTCAAGAAGAACCGCCTGCAAATGCACACGCAGATCGTGCTGTGCCCGGAAAAGAACGACGGCGCGCAGTTGGAAAGAACGCTGGATACATTACTACAATATCATCCGACGGTTCAGAGCATCGCGATCGTTCCGCTGGGAATGACGAAATGGCGCGACGGGCTGCCGCCGATGGTGCCGGTGACAAAGGAGTACGCGCGCCGCTTCATCAAGGGACTGAAGCCGAGGTTGCGCGAAATTGAAAAGAAATACGGCGAGCCGGTGGCGATGCTGGCGGATGAGTGGTTCCTGATCGCGGGGATGGCGGTGCCGCGTTACACACAATTTGAATCCATCCCCCAGTTGGAAAACGGCGTTGGAATGGTTTATCATTTCTACCGGGATTTCAACGCGGCGAAGAAGATCATGCCGAAGAAGCTGCCACGCCCCTGGCGCGTCGCGGCAATCACGTCAACCCTCAGCCCGCCGGTGCTGAAGAAGTTGGTGAAGCTTTGCGAATCGTGCGAGGGCCTCAAGGTGGACGTGATTCCCGTGGTAAATGAACTTTTCGGCGAATCCATCCATGTCACGGGATTGTTGACGGGCGGCGACCTTGGCAAGGCAATCAAACACAATCCGTTTTATGACCAATATCTGCTGCCGGGGAATTGTCTGCGGAAATATGACGAAAAATTCCTCGATGACCTAACATTGGCGCAATTGAAGGAACAGACGGGGAAGCTGATCACGCCGGTGCTCGGCGGTGCGCTGGATTTCGTGGATACCATCCTTGAGACGGCCATCGGCAGGGAGCATCATGAGGTTAAGGATCACCCCTTCCTCGTGAAACATTGGGCAAACGATTAGAGTATTTGGCGCTATAAGGTGTTTTCGGAACTTTTGTAACGACCCGCAGATTGCGCAGGGCGCGCCCGCCCCACCAAAGGAAGCGTGTCCGAATCCCAAAATGGTCACGTCACTTTAAGAAACACAATCGCCGCAGATGAACACGGATTGGGAATGTATATACAAAGGGAGGGACAAGATGGGAGAGGAATTCTGGTCCGTCTCTTCGTTCAATCACAGGTGCTTCCTGTGTTGTGGTTTCAGGGAAGGGAGCCGTTCTTTAGTGGCGCGGGCGAGAGCCGCCTGAGAGGCAACCGCGCCACAAAAAAGCCTACCTAGAGCACTTTCCGAAATTTCGTAACCACCCAGAGATTGCGAGGGCGGGACGCCCTCGCCACAAAAAAGCGTGTCCAAATCTCAACATGGCCATGTCATTCTGAGAAATATCATAACAACCTTCTATTGAAGCAACGGCGGGGAAGGGAGGTTCGAAAAACGGGTTGCGCTGATTTGGTTCCGCCGTTTGTGATGGGAGAATCAGTCGTCATCGGGAAGGTGAATACTCGTTGAAATACTTTAGCGATGTTTTGCGATCCCTGATTTTGGAACTTCGAGATAATCCAATTATTCGCTATGGCGCGCCGTTGCGAGGAGGGTTTGCGCGAAGAACTTTCATTTTTCTTCTGCTTCTATTGCCATTGGCGCTGGGTGGCGTGCAACTCTATGCGAGGCTGCAATCGATACCATCGTACTCATGGCCTCCCAGGCCATGGTGGCTAACTTGGTTTCATTGGTTGCACGGGCGGGAATGGGTCCCTTGCATTCTCAGTCTGGTCTTCTTTCTCTGCTTCGTTCGTGACTACCGCCGTGTGGATCAGGCGGAGCAGTTGCTGCTGACGCGGATGAGTCGGGGAGAAATTGTTTTTGGTTGTTTGTTCTGGGGAGTGGTGATGGCAATGTATCCACTGCTCGTGGCATTGGTCACGGGGCTATTTCAACTGTGGATGATTGAAGACCCCCAGTCGAGTGCATTAGCGAGAAAGTTCATGTTTTATGGGTTGGTTGGCAATACGTCATTTGGGGTTTCTCTGAGTCTCGGCCAAATCCTGATGAGCGGGGTGGTGACGCTGGCATGTGTCATCAATGGATGGATACACGGGCGACAACATCCCTTTATATTGATACTCACCTGTACCGCGAAAATCTGGGTGCTGATAAATTTAAGTGATTTGTTACTTCGAGTGCTTCTGAAGGAAAACCAGAGGTATGGGACAATGGAAGGTGCATCCGCCATTATTTGTGGAACAAGTATCACAACCTTTGCCATGGTTGCTTGGCTCCTGTGGCGGGCGGGGCGCATGTGGTCGGTGGCTGCGTTCTTCGCGGAGTGCGATCCCGTGGATTTCATTCGCAGGCACTGGCTGGCGCGGGAACGGGCGGCAAGGAAGTTTGCAAAAGGAGCCTTGCGCGAAGGGAAGAAACGCTTTGCAAGGCGGTTGATGGGCGACCTGAGTCCCACGCTGGTTTACGCGATGCTGGGGGGCGCGGCGGCGTTTCTGGCGATGAGCTTCCTCGCGCTTTCGGGGCACGTGGAGGGGGCACTGGTGTTGTGTGCGTTGGCGGGAGTTCTGTCGCTGTTCCTGCGGGAGCATCTGGGAGGCAAGCGCTACGCGGTGATTTCCGGCGGGCTGCGCCACTCAATGCGCTGGCGGTACGTCGTCTTGATCGTCCCAATTCTGTCGGTGTTGTTATTTCTGATGAAGATGGGAGAGTCTATTTATGACGACGCCTTCCTTACCTCAAACATTAGCGCGGTCGTCCTCATGATGACGCTGGCGCTTTTCATGACGGCTTCGCGCGGCGGGGGGAAGAAGTTGAGAATCGCGGCGGTGGTGTTTGGGAGTTTTCTTGTGCTTTCGCTGGCCTGTCTTGCGCTTGGGGAGTTTGGGAAGAGTTTGGCGGCTATTCTTTCCACGATGCTGACGGGCACATCGGTGGTGCTGATGAACATGCTGTTTGCGGGACTTGGAAGCGCATTGATGCAGGAAATTCACGAATCCGAAGTCATCGATCACCCCGTGGGCATGTTGTCGAGCGATACGCCGCCGGCGGACGTGGCGGATGTTATCGCGGCGGCGCAGGTAAAGTGATCATCCGCCGAGCTTGGATTTCACGCGGCCCTGAATTGAGTTGCTGTCGAACGGTTTGCCGGTGGCCTTGAGGGCCTTCATGAGGCCGCCCATGACCTTGCCGATGTCCTTGGCGGAGGTGGCACCGCTGGCGGCGAGAGCCTTGTCGATTTCCGCGTCAATTTCCGTATCGGTGAGCGCAGCGGGAAGAAACTCCATGATGATGGCGAGTTCGGCCTCCTCCTTGGCGGCCAGCACCGCGTTGCCGGCGCTGCGGAAGGATTCGATGGAATCGCGGCGCTGTTTGGCGGCGGCGGTGAGGAGGGCCTTCACGGTCTCGTCATCGAGTACGGTGCCGACCTTTTCCTTCTCCTTCTTCAGCAATTCCGCCTGAATCATGCGAAGGGCGGAGGTGCGCACCTCGTTGCGGGCGATCATGGAGGCTTTCAGGTCGGCGCGAATTTTTTCAGCGATGGACATGCGGCGGTGGCTCCTCTGTTGATATGAAGGATGATTGATGAGCGGGAAATCGCCGGTGCGCGGCAAGTGAAAGGACACAACAGGAACATTTTCACGTTGCTTGATAAGCATGAAGTTGCATACTATGGTCGCAGGTTTGACGACGGAAGGACGACGAGTTTCCAACATGCGGCTTAAGTGCTCTTTTTGCGGACGGGACCAACACCAGGTAAAAACCCTGTTCAAGGGGCTTACCAACAAGGAAACGCTGGGCAGCGTTTACATCTGCGATGAGTGCGTGCTGACGTGCCATGACCGCCTGAAGCGTGACGAACTGACGAAGGTGGAGGAAGAGGGCGCGGAAAGCGTTCCGAGCGCGAAGCGGCTCCCCACGCCGGCGGAAATCAAGAGCGAATTGGACAAGTTTGTCATCGCGCAGGAGCATCCCAAGCGAACGCTGTCCGTGGCGGTGTACAACCACTTCAAGCGCCTGAATTCGGCGGTGGTGGAAGGGAAGGAACGGGTCGAGATTTTCAAGTCCAACATCCTGATGATCGGGCCGACGGGAAGCGGGAAGACGCTGCTGGCGCAGACGCTGGCGCGGATCCTCGAAGTCCCCTTCGCCATCGCCGACGCGACGTCGCTGACGCAGGCGGGCTACGTGGGCGAGGACGTGGAGAACATCCTGCTGCGACTTCTGCAGGCGGCCAACGGCGACGTGGAGAAGGCGCAGCGCGGCATCGTCTACATCGACGAGATCGACAAGATCGCAAAGACCTCCCACAATGTTTCCATCACGCGCGACGTGAGCGGCGAGGGGGTGCAGCAGGCGCTCCTGAAAATTCTGGAAGGAACGATTGCGAACGTGCCGCCGACGGGCGGGCGCAAGCATCCGCATCAGGACTACATCAAGATCGACACGACGAACATCCTGTTCATTGCGGGCGGCGCGTTCAACGGACTGGTGGACATCATCCGCCGCCGGGTGACGCAGCGCACGATGGGCTTCGGCGCGGACGTGAAGGCAAAGAATGAGGAGGACGTCGGAGAAATTCTTGGCAAGGTGGAGTATCGCGACCTGCTGAAATTCGGCATGATTCCCGAATTCATCGGGCGCTTCCCGCTGCTGACGACGCTGGATCAGCTTGGCGAGGAGGAGTTGATGACGATCCTGACGGAACCACGCAATGCGATCACGAAGCAGTATCGTCGCCTCTTTGAAATGGATGACGTGCTGCTGGAATTCGACGAGGCGGCGTTGCGCGCGGTGGCAAAGCAGGCGATCGAATTGCAGACGGGGGCGCGCGGGCTTCGCGCGATTCTGGAATCGGCAATGCTGGACATCCAGTTCACGCTTCCCACGAAGGCGGAAAACATTTCCGAAGTTCGCATCACGGAGGACGTGGTACGGAATCACGCAGAGCCGGTTTACGTGCTGAGGGAGAAGAAGGAAAGCGCGTAAGAAATGCGGGCGTGCCGGGAACCCCGGCAGTCCATTGATGAATTCGGTCGGGCGTCCTGAAAGGGGCGCCCGATCCTTTTGCGCGGGGAATGTCCGTCACGCCCTGCGGCAAATCCACCCAAACGCTTATCGATTGAACCGCAGGGGAAATTCGGCTGTCTGTTGCCGGTATTTCCTGCCCACAAGGTTCGCTGAGTGAAACTTACTGCGCTGGCGGTTGGCCGTCCGATCACAACGCTGATGACCTTTCTGGTGATCATCGCGCTGGGGGCGGTCGCGTATCTGCGCCTGCCGGTTCAACTTCTGCCGGACATCACGTTGCCGCGTATTGGTATTTATGCGCAGAGCGACCGTTCCACCGAGGACAATCTGGAGGAGATCACGAAGAAGGTGGAGGCGATCGTCGCGGACATGCGCGGCGTGAAGCAGATTCGTTCCAACACGCGCGCGGGAAGCGTGTGGGTGACGGCGGAGTTTGAATTTGGAACCGACATTCAATATGCGGTGGCGGACCTGAATGAGCGGTTGGCGAGCTTCCGTGAATCGCTGCCGGACAGGCGCGCATCGATCAACGCGTTCCCTTTTTCCACGGATGATTTTCAAGCAACCTACATGTGGCTGGCAGTGCGCGGCGAGGGGGATCAGGCAACGCTGTTCAAGACCGCGTCCGACCGCATTGAAACAAGCCTGAAGGCGATCAACGGCGTTTCCAACGTGCAGGTGGAGGGCGTCGTGAATGATTCCGTTGAGGTGAACATCGAGCCCGATCTGCTGACGGCGTATCGGCTTGATTTCGGAAGCGTGCTGAATCGCGTGCAGGCGGCGGCGAGCGATGACACCTACCTGGGGCGGTTGCGCGTGCCGGGGGAGACGCACTTCGTCCGCGTTGCCGATCGCGTGAAAACACCGGAGGAATTGGCGGAAATCGTCGTGGATGGAAAGGGGTTGGTGCGGCTGAAGGACGTCGCAAAAATCCTGACGGGAAAGACGTCGCAATGGGTGAGCCGCTCCAACGGAAAGAGCGCGATCTCCATCAGCATCGAACGCGAGGCGGGACGAAACCTGATCGAACTGGCGGCGGCGACGCGCAAGCGCGTGGAGGAGATCAACAGGACGCTGCCACCGGGGATTGAACTGACGATTGAGGAGGACCTGGCGAAGTACGTGGAGAAGGCCATCGCGCAGGTGAAGCATCTGGCGTTCACGGGCGCACTGCTGGCGCTGATCGTGCCGCTGGTCTTCTTCCGGTCAATTCGCGTGGCACTGATTATTTTTTTGTCGGTGCCAATTTGCCTGATCTCCGTGTTCAACCTGTTTCTGGCGATGGGGATGTCGATCAACATTTTCTCCATCGTGGGATTGGCGTTGGGCGTGGGAATGCTGGTGGATAATTCCATCGTGGTGGTGGAGAACACATTCCGGCTCTACAACGCGGGGGCTTCGCCATGGGAGGCGGCGCGCAACGGCGGAACGGAGGTGGGGCGCGGGTTGTTTGCCTCAACGCTGACGTCGACGGTGGTGTTCGTTCCGCTGGCGTTCCTTGATGGCGAGTTCAAGTTGATCGTGAAGGAACCGACGCTGGCAATGGTGTTCCCGTTGCTGTTGTCGCTGCTGGTGGCGCTGACGCTGGTGCCGGTGTTCACATACTTTGTCCTGAAGAGAAAAAAACGGAAGAGCGAACGTCGCACACGCCTGCCGCTGCCGCTGCGCGCGTACGGGAAGGTTCTGAAGTCGGCGATGCGCCACCGCGCGCGCGTGGTGTTTTTGGTGGTGACGGCGGTCGCGTTCACCTGGCTGGAAAGTTGCAACCGCATCCGGCAGACCTCCTATTCGGAGCGCGCGAATGGGGACTATGTGAGCTTGTATTTTCAGGCTCCCCGTGGTTCCAAGCTGGCGGAGGTGGATGCAATTGCATCGGCGATTGAGAAGCGTTTGGCGCAGCGCAAGAATGTGAGGACGTTCTACGTTTCCTTCAATTCGGACGGGGGAAACATTGGCCTGCGATTGTTGCCGCGTGATGAGCGCGAAGGGCGCGAGTCCACCTTGGATATCGAAAGGACGATCATCGATTTCATCGGTCCGATACCGGGGGCGGAAATTTCTCGGCAGCGTTTTGACGTGCCGCTGATGCAGGATTCGATCAACCTGGGACAGCAGGGCACGCTGGAGCTTAAGGGGCTGGAACTAACGACGGTGCAGGCCTACGCGGAGCGACTGATTGAAGCGCTTCGCACGCATCCGGACATCACGAACGCGCGGTTGCAGGAGGAGCGCGACAATCCCGTTTATCTGGCATTGATGGATCGCGACAAATCGCGCGTGTTCGGCGTGAATTCGCAGATGATGGGGCAGTACGTGGGGGCGACGCGTTCCAGCGGAACCATCTCCTCGCTGCAATTGGTGGATGGGGAGCATCGCACGGATGTGGCCTTCACGATTTCCGAGGCGGAGGGGGAGACGCTGGATTCGGTGAAGGACATGAACGTATTCAGCCCCGGCTTCGGCTCGGTTCCCCTTGGCGACCTGATGCGCTTTCAAGTCTCGCAGACACAGGCGATGATCAGGCGCGTGGACCGGCAGTCCAGCGTGACGATGATCTACTACTACAAGATGGGGGCGAATCCGACAACCCTGAAGGATGACATCAAGAAGATCATCGCGGCACTTCCGAATCCCGGCGGGGTGATTGCGGAGTTCACCGGCGAGGAGCAGCGCGTGGACAAGCGCGAATCGCAGTTCCTGTTCCTTGTGGTCGCGGGGATGGTGCTGGTGTACGTGGTGATGGCCTCGGTGTTTGAGAGCTACTGGGTGCCATTCGTGATTATCGCCACGAATCCGCTGATGCTGATCGGGATCGTGTGGGCGCTGGATTGGACGAAGCTGCCGATGGATGACCTCGCGGCGTTCGGAATCATCCTGCTGATCGGCCTCGCGGTGAACAACGGAATCGTCATGATGGATCGCGCGCTGACGCTGCAACGTTCGGGCATTTCCCGCACGCGGGCGGTGTTCGACGCGGCCATCACGCGCCTGCGGCCGATCGCGATGACATACCTGACCACGGTGATCGGCCTGCTGCCGATGGCGATGGCGGGCGATGAAGGGGACCAGTGGCGCCCCGTGGCGGTGGTGATCATCGGTGGTTTGTCCAGCGCGACGATCCTGACGGTGATCGTGCTTCCCTGCTTCTACCTGATCGGCGACGACTTCGTGCGCTGGGCGCGCGCGCCGTTCCTGAACTTCCTGAAGGTCTGTTTCGAGGTGGTGGAGGGATTTGGCAATCTGGTGCTGCATCCGGTGATGGTGCTGAAGCGCAGGATGCCGTTCATTCCGAGTCTGTGGCCGTTTCTGGCGTCGGTGTTCCTCATCGCGATGGAGGTGCTGCGCACGCCGTTGCGGCTGCTGTGGAAGCTGCCGGCGGATGTTGTCTATACACTGCTGGTGATTGTCCGCGGAAGGGGCTGGGTGGCGAAGCCAAAGGCCCCGCGCGTGACGCTGTTCCAGCGCGTGCGAGCCTGGTGGCGGCGTCGGCGAAACAAGCGGGAAACGGAGGCCGACGTCGTGCTGCCACCCATCGCCCATGAGCAGCCCGCGACGATCGAATTGCGGAATTTGCAGGTGATTTTCGCGCCGATGGGGCTGAATGCCATTCGCGCCCGGTTGCCGGAAAAATTCCGCGGCGGGCGGAAGCGCGAGGACTTCGGTGTTCATGCGCTGGATGGCGTGGCGCTGAAAATGGAGCGCGGATTGTTCGGCCTTCTGGGGCCGAATGGCGCGGGGAAGACGACGCTGCTGCGTTGCGTGGCGGGGCTGCTGGAGCCGACGCGCGGTGCGGTGCGGCTGTTTGGAATTTCTCACCACGATGCGCCGCATCAACTGGCGCCGCTGATCGGCTACCTTCCCCAGACGCACGGTCATTATGAGTGGATGACGCTCCACGACTACCTGATGTATTTCGCGACGCATACGGCACTTACGGTGCAGAAGGCGCGCTCCACGGAGCCCGCTGGGAGTCTGCTGCGCGCGCGGCTGGAGGCGTTGGCGGCGCTGGAGAATCCGCAGTCGCGCCGCGAGGCGGTGATTGCCGCCGTGGAGGAAGTGAACCTGATCGATGCGCTGCACCAGAGGATCGGATCATTTTCCGGCGGCATGAAACAGCGTGCGGGAATCGCGCGCATTCTGCTGCAGAGCCCGCCGATCCTGATCGTTGACGAGCCGACCGCGGGCCTTGATCCCGTGGAGCGCATGAACGTGAGGCTGCTGCTGGCGCGGTTGGCGGAAAAGCGATTGGTGATTTTTTCCACGCACATTGTGGAGGACCTTGAACAGAGTTGCAGCGAGATTGCGATTCTCGACAAGGGGCGGTTGATCTATCACGGATCGCCGATGGCGTTGCGGGAATCCTGGAGCGGCAGGATTTGGGACGTGATGGCGGGGCTGGAGGAATCAGAGGAGGCGCTTCGCGAACGGGTGGAAAAGGCGCAGGCAAAAGTGCTGTTCGAGATCGTCCGCGAGCAGCGCATCGGGGTGCGGGTCTATTCGTCGCGGATGGCGGCGGCGGGGGGCGGGGCGATTCCAACGCTGGAAGAGTCGCTGCTGGCCACGCTGAGGACGCGCGGGGACGAACGCATCGGAAGGTAGCCGCGCGGCGCCGCCCATGTGGGAGTTCGTCGTCATGGAATTGCGCGGGAAAGCTGCGGATTGCGACCCCGCCTCCTTGGGGAAAAGCCTGAGGGGAAACGTCCCGTGGATGGCGGCCCCCCGACCCCATCAGGAGTCACGCGATTGCCGCAGGCAAAGGCGTTGACACTACCGCTTTTGGACAATGATCATAGCACTTTCAAGCGGCGCGCCTTCCCCAACGATTGAGGTTGGGCTGGTGTGGGGTAGACGGATGTCGAGAGAAGATTATTACAGCCTGCTGGGAATTGATCGGCACGCGCCGGAGCGCGAAGTCAAGAAGGCGTACTATGCGCTGGCGCGGGAGCTGCATCCCGACCGAGCGAGATCGCCGGAGGAGGCGCGTGCAAACGCGGAAAAGCTGGCGACGATTTCAAAGGCTTACAACACGCTGAAGGACCCGGCCAAGCGTGCGGAATATGACAGCGGTCTGGCGGGGAAGGGCCCGGCGGGGGCGAATGCCCCGGTGAAGAGCGGGCCGGGCGTTTCACCGGCGGCTGCCGCGTCGGGAGCATCGGGGCCTGCGGTCCCCGCAGCGCCACCACCGGCGCCAATGAGCGGAGGGGCGGGGCAGCAACCGGTCAAGGTCTCCGCGAGCGAAATCGCCGGAGCGCGCGTGGTGACGGCGCAGAAGGCTTTCGTGAAGGGGATGGAGTTCTACAAATCTGCGGACTTCAAGAAGGCGCTGCCGTTCTTCGAGGCGGCGGTGAACAACGACCCGGACAGCGAAGCCCACTACCATATGAAGTTTGCGATCTGCCTGATGCGGACGAAGGGAAGCTTCACGCGCGCGGTGCAGGCTGCGGAGCGCGCCGTGCAGATGGACACCTACAACTTGGAATTCAAGCTGGGCCTTGGGGAAATTTATGAGACGGTCGGCATCACTTCCAAGGCGATAAAGGTCTATCAGGATGTGCTGAAGTGGGATGCGGAAAATGAGCGTGCAAAATTCCGCCTTCAGCAGCTTGAGGCTGCGGAGAGCAAAAAGAATCCCGGCGTTCTGGCGAAAATTCTTCCGACATTTTTTGGAAAGAAATAGAACCGTACGATGGGGCGGATCATCGGCATTGACCTTGGAACGACGAACTCCGTCGTTGCCTACGTGAATGCGGGGCGTGTTGAAACAATTCCAAAGTCGGAAGGTGGCAAGACAACGCCCTCGGTTGTGTACTTCGGCGACGGGGAGAACGTCGTTGGCGAACTGGCCAAGCGCCAGACCGTGACGAAGGCGGGGCTGGTGGTGCGTTCCGCGAAGCGTTTGATGGGGCGGCGCTACTCCGAAGTGAAGGAGATGGCGGAGGATTTTCCCTACGAAATCGTGGAGGGAAATGACGACCGGGCGGAAATCCGATTGGCCGACGGACGCGTCGTGCCGCCGGAACTGGTTGCGGCGCATGTGTTGATGAAAATTCGCGAGACTGCGGAAGACTACCTGGGCGAGTCGGTGTCATCCGCAGTGATCACGGTGCCGGCGTATTTCAATGACGCGCAGCGGACGGCAACGAAGCACGCGGCGGAAATCGCGGAACTGGAAGTGGTTCGCATCATCAACGAACCCACGGCCGCCGCGCTGGCATTCGGGCTAAATTCGGACAACCCACACCAGAAGATTGCGATCTTCGACTTCGGCGGCGGCACGTTCGATATTTCAATCCTGCAATTGCAGGGTGACATTTTTGAGGTGATGTCCACCAACGGCAACACGCAGTTGGGCGGCGACAACATCGACCTGAAGGTCTATCAGGAGATGTGCGACGCAATCCTGCAGCAGACGGGAATCGATCCCACGCAGGACGTGCAGGCGGTCTCCCGCATCCGCGAGGCGGCGGAAAAAGCGAAGATCGAATTGTCATCGCTGATGACGACGCATGTTTCGCTCCCATTCATTGTCTCCGATGCGTCGGGGCCGAAGCATTACGAGGCAGACATTTCGCGCGATCAATTCAACGCGTGGATGCAACCGGTCTACGATCAACTTTTCGATCCGTGCCGCGCGGCGTGGGAGGACGCCCACCTCTCCGCGCGCGACCTGAACGAGGTCATCCTCGTCGGTGGTTCGACGCGCATTCCCCGCGTGCAGGAAATGGTGCAGCGGTTCTTCGGACGGCAGCCAAACCGTTCGGTGAATCCCGACGAGGCCGTGGGCATTGGCGCGGCGATTCAGGCGGGCGTGATGCGCGGGGAATTGGCGGAACTGCTGCTGCTGGACGTGACGCCGTTGTCGCTGGGGATTGAACTGGCAGGAGGCGTTTTCAAGTCGCTGATTGAGCGCAATTCCTCCATCCCCTGCGAGGCGACGCGCCGCTTCACCACTGTGGTGGACGGTCAGGCGGCGGTGACGGTGCATGTGCTTCAGGGGGAGCGCCCACGGGCGAGCGAGAACCGTTCGCTGGCGCGTTTCCGGCTGACGGGAATTCCAAACATGCCGAAGGAACTTCCAGAAATCGAAGTCACCTTCCGCATCGATGCAGACGGTATTCTGGAAGTCAACGCGACGGAACTGACGAGTGGCGCCCACACGGGCGTGCAGGTGGAGGGATACGGCGCCTACGCACCGATGACCGAGGCGGAGATGAAGAAGGTGCTGGACGACGTGCAGGCCAATCGTCAGGCGGATGATGAATTCGTTCGCGAAGCGGCGCGCCGCTCGGAAGCGCAACGGGTGCAGGACCGCATCCAGAAAATCCTGGAGGAGTTCCCCGACGCGATCCTTGAATCCGACCTGAAGAAGATCAAGGAGACGATGCTGCGGCAGGATTTGGCGCTGGCATCGCGTGAGTGGAACATGGTGGAGATTCATCAGGGGACGCTGATGGAGATGATCGAGAAGTACGAGATCAGCGTGGAAATGCACCGCGAGTTGAACCGTCACCTTAACCCGGCGAAGGGGGGTGACGACGACTCGGCAAACCCCGCTCCCATGGAGTACTGGACGGCAACGCCGCGCCCCACGCGGTCCATGAGCGACGTGGGTGAGGACCTGCCGGGGTTGGCCTCTTCGGACAATGAGCGGATTTCCGGCGTGCGGCGGCGGAATCCTTCGGGGGACTTGAATGCAATGCCGTCTCCCCACACTCCCATTCCGCAGGGGGGCGGGGGATACAGCGGGGGGGCCACGCCGCTGCCGAAAAAAGGGTCGAAGAAACTGCATGACGAGGGGCCGGACAATTTGGCGGATGACTTCGATCCGGATTTGGCGCCGCCGCCCCCGCCACCCCCGGTGTAGCGGACCTTTGCAAATGCTGGATTTTGGGTTGACCTGAGCGCATTGCCATGCGGGAAATGGCAGCCACTTTAAGCCGAATGATGTAAGCCGCCGCCGGAGGTTCTGGTCCTGTGACGAAGGCCGAAATTGTGCGCTACCTGATCGAAAAGAGCGGACTGCCGCGCAAGGATGCGGTAGAGGCGGTGGAGATTTTCCTCGCCTCGATCAAGGAAGGACTTCAGTCCGGAGAGAAGGTAAGCCTCGTGGGCTTCGGAACGTTTCTGGTAAAGCTGAAGAATTCGCGCAACGGCCGCAATCCACGCACCAGCGAGATCATTCACATTCCCGACAAGAAGGTTGCATCCTTCAAGCCCGGCAAGGCTTTCCGCGAAGCCGTGAACGCATCGCCCAGCCCGGAAGCAAAGTAACAGGCAATGTCCAGAAAAGCCCGCATTCTCGCCGTAGACGACGAGAACGACATCCTCCTCATCGTCCGCACTTCATTGAAGGATGAATACGACGTGGATACCGCGTCGTCGGGGGCGGAGGCGCTCCAAAAAATTCAGGACAATCCGCCCGACCTTGTCATTCTGGACATGATGATGCCGGAAATGGACGGCATCGAAGTGCTGGAGGAAATCCGCCGCATGACACAGACGGCGACGACGCCGGTGATTTTCCTGACGGGTGTTTCCGACAAGGCAAAGATTCGCGAGGCGCTGGACAAGGGCACGCAGTATTACATCACCAAGCCTTTCAACTACAATGACTTGGTGAGCAAGGTCGCGATTGCGCTGAACGGAAATTAGGCCGAATTCGCCGCCGCCATAAACGGCGGCCTTTCTTTTTCACGGCAGTTTGATGATTCGGCCCAAGGGAGCATTGCAGAAAAACACGGATTTGGAACGCGCAGGCCGCCAAAGCGGGCTTGCCAGTGGGGAGTCGGACGCCCACAATCCCCCTCACTTCACTTAAAACAGGTCCTTTTTCCAGAAATGTCCGTTTCCGCCTCTCCCATTACGATCACCCTTCCCGATGGCAGCACGAAAAGTTTCGATGCGCCCGTGACTGCCGGTGATATTGCCGCTTCGATTGGGGCGGGACTGGCCAAGGCTGCGATTGCGGCGAAGGTGAATGGCAGGGTCGTGGACCTGAGCCATCGCATCGACGCGGATGCGGAGGTGGCGATTGTGACGGCCAAATCGCCCGAATCGCTGGAGGTGTTGCGCCATTCGTGTACGCATCTGATGGCCCAGGCGATCAAGCGCATCCGCAAGGATGCCATGTTGGAGGACGGCCCGCCGACGGAGGAGGGCTTCTGGTACGACATCCGCACGGTGCCGCCGCTGACACCGGAGGATTTTCCCGCGATCGAAAAGGAAATGGAAGCGATCGTGAAGGAGAACCTCGTGATCGAACGGCGCGTGCTGTCGCGCGATGAGGCGAAGCGGCTCTTCACGGAGCGCCACGAGAAATACAAGCTGGACCTGATTGATCGCATTCCCGAAGGGGACACGATCAGCGCCTACGCTCAGGGCGAGTTCATCGACCTTTGCCGCGGGCCGCACGTCCCCAGCACGGGAATCTTCAAGGCGTTCAAGCTGACGGCCGTTGCGGGCGCCTACTGGAAGGGGGACGCGAACAACGAGCAGCTTACGCGCGTGAAGGGGACGGCGTTCCATTCGAAAAAGGAACTGGATGAATATCTGGCGCGCATCGAGGAAGCGAAGAAGCGCGATCATCGGAAGCTTGGGCGCGAGCTTGAACTGTTCATGCACCACGATTGGGCGCCGGGGGAAACGATCTGGCTGCCGAAGGGGCACACGATGTACAACATCCTCGGCACGATGATGAGCGACCTGTGCCGCGAGGAAGGCTACGTCGAGGTGTTCACGCCGATGCTGTTCAAGGCAGACCTGTTCAAGACGTCGGGCCACTGGTCGCACTATCGCGACAACATGTTCGTGGTGCCGGGGCAGGAAACAAGGCAACTGACGGACGCGGAAGTGCAGTCGCGCCTTGTGCTGATTGAGCACGAAGCGGCGGACCTGCTGTCCAAGAACGAATACGATGCGATGAAGGAGAAGGTTGGCGCGAAGGGGAGCGCAGCGGAGAAGCTGTCAGCCTGGACCACGAATGACAGGATTTCCACGAAGTTCTGGAATGTGTTCGAGCGTGGTGGCGTCGTGTACGAATTGCACGAGTCGGGGAACGAGGTGTTCGCGCTGAAGGCGATGAACTGCCCGTGCCACATGCTGATTTTCCGCGACCAGAAGCGCTCCTATCGCGAGTTGCCTCTTCGCATTCACGACCAGGGTGTGCTGCACCGCAACGAGGCGAGCGGCACGCTGAGCGGGCTGACGCGCGTGCGGCAGTTCTGCCAGGATGACGCGCACATTTTCCTGTCGCAGGAAATGATCGAGGGGGAAATCACGAAGCTGATCGCGATGATCCGGCGTGTCTATACGCTGTTCGGGATGGACTTCGCGAAGGTGTTTCTGTCCACGCGGCCTGCGGATTTCCTTGGCGCGAAGGAAACGTGGGACGTTGCGGAAGCATCACTGGAGAACGCGATCAAGGCGAACGGGCTGGAGTTTCAGGTGAACGCGGGCGATGGCGCCTTCTACGGTCCGAAGATCGATTTCATCGTGCGCGATTGTCTGGGGCGTGAATGGCAGACGGCGACGGTGCAGCTTGATTATCAGCTTCCCGCGCGGTTCCAGTTGAACTTCGTGAATCGCGACAACCAGCCGGAAATGCCGGTGGTGGTGCATCGCGCAATCTTCGGAAGCTTCGAACGCTTCATGGCGATCCTGATCGAGCACTACGGCGGGAACTTCCCGGCGTGGCTTGCGCCTGTTCAGGTGCGCATCCTGACCATCAGCGAGAAGTTTGAGGACTACGCGAATGACCTGTTCCGCCGGCTGGCGGAGGCGGGCGTGCGCGTGGAGAAGGATTTCTCCGCGGAGAAGATCGGTGCAAAAATTCGCGAAGGCCGCAACGCGCGCATCCCCTATCTGCTGACGGTTGGCGAGAAGGAAGCGGCAACGGGGAGCGTTTCCGTGCGCTCGCAGTTGGAAGGCGAGTTGGGATCGCAGTCGTTTGCGGATTTCCTGGCGCGAATCGAGCGGGAGAAGGCGGCGAAGTTTTGATGGGACGGGCCTTGGGACTTGGGAATCTTTTCGCGAAGAGAAGGCGCCCTGCTCCCAAATCCTTTCTCCTGTTCGTTGCGCTGCTTCTGGCGGCGCGCCTTCCCGCCGACGTGATAACCACCACGGCGGGCCAGCGAATGGACAACGTCCGCGTGCTGAACCTTGGTGCGGATGATGACGACGATGAGTATTACGAATTCGAAATCGAAACCGTCGCGAATGGCAAGCTGACGGGGGAACTCAGGCGCATCCCCGAAGAGGATGTGGAGAGCATCGAGTTTCGCGAGCCGGAAGACCCGCCAACGGTGCTGGGGCGCGTGGCCCACGTGATCGGGATGCACGGGGACCCGCTGAATCACATGATCGTGGAGCGCGCGGAGCGGACGGCGGATGGTCTTGTGTTTTGGGTGCGCAAGGGGTCGGAGCCGCAGGGCGCGAAGCCGCGACGGGCGAAGCTGGAGGATATATACGCCATCAGATTCGCTCCCGCGATGATGGAAACCGTGGCGGGCGGCGCGAAAGACGCGCAGGGAAAGGAATTCATGGCGCGTGGCCCTTTTCCCTTGGTCGCGTATCTGATGACTGTGACGGGGGCCTTGGCGGTGGCAGGCGCGTTTATCTTCCTTGGAACGAGGAAGAAGAAATCCGCCTGAACTTGCTCCGAACGTTCATGAAGTCCGGAATCGAAAGCCGCTCTATCCGTTCATGTATTCATCGGCGGCGGCGCCGAAGATGAGGTTGGCAACACTGCGCGAATCATCGGGCGGGGGAACGCTGAAGGAGACGGTTTCGTTCCTGCCGGGATGATGGAAGGCAAGCGTGCGCGCGTGCAGCCAGGGGCGCGCGTAGTGCTGGAAGGCGCGCTTGAGTTCGTGCTGCGTGTTGGTGAGGCGCTCAACGCAGCGCGCAACGCCGCCATCGTAGGCCTCGTCGCAAATGATGGGGTGGCCGATGTGCTTCAAGTGAATGCGAATCTGGTGGGTGCGGCCTGTTTCCAGATTGCACTGGATGAGGGTGAATTGTCCGGAGCGCCGCAGCACGGTGAAGTGACTGCGGGCCGCTTTCGCAAAGGGGCCGTCGATGGCGCGCCGAAGGCGGTTGACGGGATCGGCGCCGATGGCCGCGTCCACCGTTAGCTCATTCCAGTTGGGATCACCGATGGCGATGCAGATGTAGGTGCGCTTCACGGTGCGCGCGGCAAGTTGCTTGGCGAGCGACGTCATCGCGCGGTCATTCTTCGCAACGACGAGGAGGCCGGTGGTGTCGCGATCAAGGCGATGCACGATGCCGGGGCGCTTCACGCCGTTGATGCCGGGAAGGTCCGGATAGCGGAAGACGAGTGCGTTGACGAGCGTGTGATCGGGATGACCTGCGGAGGGATGCACGATCATTCCCGCAGCCTTGTTGACGACGATCACGTCATCATCCTCGTGAACAACGTCGATGGGAATGTCCTCCGGGAAGGGCCATGCGTCCTGCGCTGGGGGCCATTCGATGTCGATGGTTTCGCCGCCGACAAGTTCGTGGCTGCGCTTGGCGGTCTCCCCGTCAA